>DASRQG010000463.1:0-8943 GCA_035645995.1 Mariniphaga sp.
GAGCAAATAAATCAGACTCTGGTAAACATAGAAAGAGCCCTGCCGGGTTATTCCCTCGAACAGGTAAACGATCAGGGTAAGTTTATTAGCAGCGCGATAGGTGAAGTTCAAAATACAGCATTACTTGGAATTTTACTTGCAGTCTTTATTCTCTTTCTGTTTCTGCGCAGAATAGGAACTACATTCATTGTTAGTATTGCTATTCCAATTTCAATAATAGCAACCTTTAATTTAATGTACTTCAACAACCTCACAATCAACATTATGACATTAGGCGGATTAGCCCTGGGTGCAGGTATGTTGGTTGATAATGCTATTGTTGTGCTGGAGAATATCTTCAGAAATCACGAAAATGGCATGAGCGCTAAAGATGCTGCTATCAATGGTACTGCAGAAGTAGGTGGCGCAATTACTGCATCTACTTTAACAACAATAGTAGTTTTTCTGCCTATAGTATATCTGCATGGAGCTTCCGGAGAACTCTTTAAAGACCAGGCATGGACAGTAGCCTTTTCTCTTCTTTCATCTTTATTTGTGGCCATATTTGTTATCCCGGCCTTGTATCACAGATTCTATAAAAACAAACCGACTCCGGAAAAACGACGATCATTAAAGATGAACCGATATGGAAAATTCCTGGATAAGGTATTAAGCCTTAAATGGCTGGTAGTTGTCCTCACTCTGGCTTTATTTGTACTTTCATTCTTACTGATCCCATCAATCGGAACAGAATTTATGCCTAAAACAGAAACCAGAGACCTGACAATAAATTTAAAACTTCCGGAAGGTACAAAACTGGAACGTACTGAATCTACGGTAAACAATATTGAAAACATTTTAACTGAATACCTTGGTGAAGACGTTGAAAAGATCTATTCTCACTCCGGTCCCTCTACCAGTACAACAGGTGACATAACCTCCGTTTTCCAGGGTGAGAATACTGCACAGCTAAGAGTGACTCTGGCTAATGATGCAAAAATTTCTACAGATAATGTTATTGCAACTATAGACCGGTTAACTGCAAACACTCCGGGACTTGAAATAACCTTGTCTGAAGAACAAAGTGCTTTAGCTTCAATACTTGGCACTGATGAAGCTCCGGTTGTTGTTGAAGTCAGAGGTGAAGAACTGGATGAAATTGAAAGGATAATTGATGAAGTTAAAGACAGAATGATGAATATCCCCGGCCTTTTTAATATTCAAACTTCAGTAGAGGCCGGTGCCCCAGAAGTTGAAGTCCATATCGACCGAATTAAGGCTGGCATGTATAACCTTAACATTGGTACAGTAATAACACAAATACAAGACCAGCTGGAAGGTAAAAATGCCGGACAGGTGGAACGAGGCGGAGAAATGCGTGACATCACTATTAAAGTTCCGGAGAGAGGCTTGAATGACATCTATAACCTTACTGTCAATTCAGGAAATCAGGAATTCAGATTGAACGAAATTGCTAATATTTCATTTGGTAATTCTCCCAGAGAAATTCTACGTAAAAATCAAAACCGTACCGGACGAATTACTGCTCAAATGGACAATGACATTGCACTGAACCATATTGCAAATGAAATACGTCAGGCTACGGCATCTGTTAATCTTTTACCAAATTACAGAATATTAATAACAGGTGAGGAAGAAAAAAGAGCAGAGTCAATGAACAGCTTAGGGTTTGCACTCATTTTATCGGTCATTTTGGTTTATATGGTTATGGCTTCACAATTTGAGTCACTCATCCACCCATTCACCATATTACTAACGATTCCTCTAGCGGTTGTGGGAAGTATCTTAATCTTTTTTATTGCAGGAAAAACATTGAATATCATGGCCTTGATAGGGATTATTATGTTAGCAGGCATAGCCGTAAATAATTCCATCATTCTGGTAGACCGTATCAATCAGCTTATTAAAGAAGGAAATACCCGAAGGGAAGCAATTCTAATGGCCGGCCAGCAACGTATCCGGCCCATATTCATGACAAGCATTACAACCATTCTTGCCCTCCTGCCCTTAACCTTTGGTTTTGGAGAAAGTGCATCTCTGAGGTCACCAATGGCTTTGGCGGTAATTGGCGGGTTAATTACATCAACTTTGCTTACATTGGTTGTGATCCCATGTGTTTATGACCTTCTTGACAGAACTAAAAACTTGTTTGCAAAAAAATAACATGAAGTTCATCATAAATAGAAAAATACTCATCAGCATGTTGTTTACAGGACTTACCCTTTTAGGGTACGTTTCTTACAAACAACTGCCGGTGGAATTAATGCCTAATGCCGAACTCCCGATGCTTTTCGTGCAGATCAATTCCCGGATTGAGGTAAATCCTTCATACATGGAAAATCAGGCTGTTATTCCAATTGAAGGAGCTATCGGCACTATGGAGGGCATTGAAAGTATTGAAACTTTTTTGAATAACCGAACCGCATCCATTCAGGTTTCATTTAATCAGAATGTTAACTTCAAGTATGCATTTCTAAAACTTCAGGAACGTATAAAACAGGCAGCTGATAACCTTGATGAGAATTTCTCGGTATCAGTTAACCGGGTCGACGTCCAGCAGTTAACCAACCAGTTTATGGAGCTGCAGGTCAGAGGCAGTGGGGGTACCGATCGGCTGCGCAATATTGTGGAGCAGGAAGTTGCCTCCGAACTTGAAAATATTGATGGGATTGCCTCTGTAACGGTATACGGAGGCCAGGAACGATCTATTGAGATTACTTATGATAAAGCTGCCCTGGATGCTTATGGAATCACACCTGCACAATTAAGAAGTGCCATAGCCACTAATTCAACGAACCGTACTTTTGCAGGATACTTGCACGAAAATCAAAAAAGATTCTTTGTCCATGTTACTGCCGAGTACGAGCAAGTAACAGACATTGAAAACATAATTGTAGCCGAAGGGCCGATTTATTTGAAGAATGTTGCCGATGTTTTTTTTGGAGTAAAAGAAGAGGAATCTATCAGTCGTGTAAATGGACTGGATGCCGTTACAATTTCATTGGTTAGTGATTCACAGGCAAATCTAATCGACTTGTCACAAAAGGTTCAGGAACGCATCATAGCTTTAAATGAAAAACTGGCTTCGAATGAAGTAGAAATGGTAGTCCAGACTAATTTGGCAGAGACCATGGAAAACAACATAGACCAGATCATGGAACTGGCACTAATTGGTGGATTACTAGCCATATTTGTATTGTGGATTTTCCTGAAAAATCTGAGGATCGTATCAATAATAGCTTTGGCTATTCCTGTTTCAGTTTTTACTGCCTTCAACCTGTTCTATGCATTTAATGTATCCATAAACAGTCTCACCCTGGTAGGTTTGGTACTGGCAATAGGGATGCTTCTCGACAACAGCGTTGTGGTACTGGAAAACATATACCGCCTGTCGGGAAAACATTTTGGGCCAGACAAGGCTGTAATTCAGGGAACCTCTGAAGTATGGCGTTCTATTGTAGCTGCAACTCTTACTACCGTAATAATATTTATGCCCTTCCTTTTTTCCAGCCAGTTTATGATACGGCTTTTAGGAAATCATGTGGGCGTTTCAATTATTTCAACCTTAACAGTTTCACTTTTTGTTGCCTTGTTGCTCATTCCCATGGCGGCTCACAGCCTTCTAAAAAGGAAATCATCGCACAACATCTTTTATGAAAAAGTAACAACCAACAATCGGATTATCCAAATTTATATTTTGTTATTGAAATCGAGTATGCGTTCTCCTGCAGCAACAGTTATTGGTGCAATCGTACTCTTCTTCATAACTATTTTTATTGTTCTTGCAATATCTGTTAATACACTGGAAGAGGTTGAAGAAAATCGTTTTTCAATTTATGTAACAATGCCTACCGGATCAACCTTACAGTCCACCGATCTGGTAGTAGTAGAAGTGGAAAGCCGCCTGGAAGGAGTAGAAGAAAAACAGGATGTAATATCGAATATCCGCGAAGAGGAAGCTGTCATTACTGTAATTCTCCAGGAGGATTATGAAAAGATCAATGACCGAAACATAGCAGAAATAAAAGCTCAGGTAGAAGGACTTGTCACTAATATAGCTCAGGCTGAAATCGGCCTGTCGGCACCTGCCTCAAGTGCCAGCTTCCGTGGTGGTGGCGGAGGAGGTGCTGGCATGCAGAACTTTAGCCGCTTTTTAGGAATTGGTGAAAACAGGGAAAGAATTGTTATTAAAGGGGAAGATTTCAATATGATGAAAGGTGTCGCAGAAGACCTCCAGTATTATATCGAAAATCTTGAATCAATCCGTTCAGCTAATGTAAGTGTTGCAAGTAACCGCCCTGAGTTGCATCTGCATTTTAATCAATTACTGCTCACCCAATTCGGATTGAACTTAAACAACATTGCAACTGAGCTGAGCTCCTTTACAAGTGAATTTACTTCAGGAGTTAATTTCAAGCAGGGAACCGAGGAATATGAAATCGTTATAAAGGAAAGATTAGCCGACGAAGAAGAACAACGTGAAAAAAACATTGATGATTTAAAGCGTCTTCAGGTAAGTAGCAGTCAGGGTGGCACATACGACCTCCAGGATGTTTCCGAACTGGTTTATTCTGATGGAGTTGCAAACATCACCCGTATTAACCAGGAAAAGCAAATAGAACTGTTTTATCGTTTTGCTCCGGAAGCTGAACAATCAAAAGACCTGCTTGAAGCATACCGGCTCGAGATTGATGAAGTTGTCGGAAATTACAGGCTACCCCCCGGAGTTGCAATAGAAGTTATTCATGAAGAGGATCAGTTTTCAGAATTCTATTTTCTTATCGCTGCTGCGTTCATACTGATACTCATGATTCTGGCATCTGTCTTTGAATCCTTAACTACTCCTGTTGTTCTTATGTTTTCTGTTCCACTTGCAGCTATAGGTTCTTTCATTGCACTAATAGTAACGGGGAACAGCCTCTTTAATGCCAACACACTCACAGGGTTTCTGATTCTGCTGGGTGTTGTAGTCAATAATGGTATTATTTTAATTGACTATACAAATATTCTTCGATCAAGAGAATATCGCAAATCGAGGGCATTAATGACTGCCGGCCTGTCAAGGGTAAGGCCAATCCTTATCACTAGTATTACAACCATTGTTGCGATGTTCCCGCTGGCTCTGGGACAGTCAGAATATGTGGGTGCCATTGGAGCACCATTTGCCATTACAGTAATTGGAGGATTATCTTTAAGTACGCTCCTCACTCTCATATTCATCCCTACCCTTTACTTCGGAATGGAAAATGCAATTAACTGGCTAAAATCATTGCACTGGTCCTTAAAACTCATGCAAATAGTGCTGTTAATCGTAGCGGGTACTTATATTTATTTCAAAGTCGACTCTTTTGTATGGCAACTGTTAGGATTTATGCTCATCATAATACTGATTCCGGGCATAACTGCATTTGTTCTAACAAGTCTACGGCAGGCAAGTATCAATGTGGTAGACAAGAATCAATCTATTAAAATTGTAATTCAGAACCTGGTTAAGGTCTATGACCGTGACAGCAGGTTCATACGTGAATGGAAATCCGGTATCAACATCAGGAAACGTGCCGGCTTAGCGAAGGAATATCGTAAACTTCACGATTTTAATGAACTGATATGGCAATTGCCATTGTTTGGGTTCCTCCTTTATTTTACTTTTATTTATATTGACAGCCATGTCTGGATGTGGGTCATGTCGCATGCTGTGTATTTCTTTGCCTTTGCTATATGGGCTCCGTTTTCCAAAGTGCTTCAAAATAAATATGAAGATTCCTCAAAGACTATGTACTTGAAAATAAACAAGGCATTAAAAACTTTTATTTTTTGGGGACTACCATTACTATTTCTTTTGTACTTCTACTTTGAATGGAACAATACCGGAATGGTAATATTTGTAGGAATAATTTGGTTGCTTCTGCTTATTATTTATACCACAGGGGATTACATTCATAACACTCAACTTAACATTGCCCGTATCGAAGGACGGTTTGGAGCTTTACGCAGATGGTATTTCACCCTTGTTCGTCAGATTCCGGTGATAGGAAAACGAAAAGTACCATTCAGGGCATTAAACGGAGTATCACTCGAAATAAATACGGGAATGTTTGGATTATTAGGGCCAAACGGTGCAGGTAAATCTACTATGATGCGAATCATCTGTGGGATCTTCGAACAGAGTTATGGAAAGATTTGGATCAACGGACTGGATACCCAGAAACACCGGGAAGAACTCCAGGGATTGATAGGTTACCTGCCACAAGCTTTCGGAACTTATGAAAATATGACGGCGTGGGAATTCCTCGACTACCAGGCAATTTTAAAGGGGATTAAAAATAAGGAAGTAAGACACCAGCGACTTACCTACGTACTGAAAAGTGTACATATGTTTGATCGAAAGGATGATAATATTGGATCATTCTCCGGTGGAATGAAACAACGTATAGGAATTGCTCAAATTCTGTTAAACCTTCCACGGATACTCGTGGTTGATGAACCTACGGCAGGACTTGATCCCCGCGAAAGAATCCGTTTCCGCAACCTCCTTGTGGAACTAAGTCGTGAACGTATTGTAATATTTTCAACGCATATTATTGAAGATATTTCGAGTTCCTGTAATCAGGTAGCGGTAATTAACAAAGGTGACTTGAAATATTTTGGTACCCCCACCGATATGTTACGTATGGGCGAAGGATTTGTGTGGCAAATGACAGTTCCCGCGAAAGAATTCGACAATCTGGCCAACAAACAGCTTATCGTTCATCATATGCGTGATGGAGAAAACATTAAACTCAGGGTATTATCTAAGGAAAAACCTTCTGAGAATGCTGTAAATGTGCCTCCACTCCTTGAAGATGCATACCTGTGTTTATTAAAAGACTTTGTAAAAAATACATGATCCATGAAACAAAGTACAAATATCAATAATTGGTGGATTAACCAGGCAACTATGATCCGCTACAACCTTAAAATCATATTTGCCGGACGTTTTATTTGGTTTTTACTGGCTTCCTTTGCTATCTTCCTGTTCTTTGCAATCCAAAATGTATGGGAAAGAAATGCAATTACGGAGGCAACCGTATACAACCTGCTGATATTCCCTGGTATTTTATTAATATTCTATCCGGCAGTATTTGGTATTCAAAATGATGATGACTCTCGCATGCTGGAAATATTGTTTGGAATACCTAATTACCGGTACAAAGTGTGGCTTATAAGATTAATATTAATATATGCCCTTATCTTTCTCATAATTTTACTCTTCACTGCTGCAGCTTCAATATTGCTTTACAGGGTGCAGATACTAGAGATGGCATATCAGCTTATGTACCCTATAGTTTTTCTGGGATCCCTTGCTTTTATGTTCTCTACCATCATCAAAAATGGTAACGGAACTGCAGTCATAATGGTTTTAATCGGTGTTGCATTGCTTATTCTGCAGGATGCTGTACAGCGCACTCAGTGGAATGTTTTCCTGAATCCTTTTCAAATACCAAACAATTTTAATGAGTTTATTTGGCAGGGAATCATTACACGAAACAGAATTTTCCTGGCTGTTGGGACGATTATATTTATTTTATATGGATTGTTTAACCTGCAAAAGAGGGAGAAATTTGTTTAAAATCTGCTGTTTCACCACCAGTTAAAAGAGAAGATCAGAAGGGATGACACCCCTTCAATTATAATTTATTCATATAATATTTTCATATATGGAACAAAGTTCTGAGACCAGCCGGTTTAAATCAGCCGGTTGGTTTCAATATCAGGGAATATAATCCAGGGTTTAAATGCTTTTGCTTCCTCAAAATCCATATGTGCATAGGAGATAATAATAACTACGTCGCCAACAGCAGCCTTACGTGCAGCCGGACCGTTCAGACAAATAGTCCCTGAACCCCGTTCTCCTTTTATTACATAGGTTTCTAGACGTTCGCCATTGTTTACATTTACCACCTGCACCTTTTCATTTTCAATCAGATTAGCTGCATCCATCAAATCTTCATCAATGGTAATGCTCCCTACGTACTGAAGATTGGCTTCAGTAACAGTTACTTTATGTATTTTCGATTTACAAACTTCTATATGCATAACAAGTGTTTTTAATCCTAAAAACGAATGTTGTCAATCAATCGTACATTGCCACAAAAAACTGCAATGCATCCCCTCATTTCACCCTTTTCAGTCCATTCGCTTACATGTTGAAGCGTTTCACTGTCAACTATTTCAAAATATTCAACATTTAAAACAGAACTATTGTTGATGGTTGAGATTACCCACTCTTCCATCTCCTGAACAGTTTTCTTTTCTTTCAGAGTAACAGCATGCTTAAGCGTTTGGTATATAAGCGCTGCTTCTTCACGTTCATCGGGTGACAGGAGTTCATTTCTGGAGCTCATAGCCAACCCATTTTTTTCGCGAACGATTTCACAAGCAACAATTTCAACCGGCAATTTAAGTTGTTTAACCATGTCACGAACTATAGCAAGCTGCTGAAAATCCTTTAGTCCAAAATAAGCTTTTTGTGGTTTTACCATATCAAAAAGCTTGCTAACTACCTGCGCAACCCCGTTAAAGTGTCCGGGCCTGAATTTTCCTTCCATAACCCGTTCCAATTTTCCAAAATCAAAAATCCGGGTATCAGGTTCGGGATAAACTTCTTCAGGAGATGGAGCAAATACAATACCACAACCCGTTGATTTTAATAATTCCATATCTGCCTCCAGAGTTCGTGGATACCGTTTTAAATCTTCAGGATCATTAAACTGGGTAGGATTAACAAAAATACTTACCACAACAATTTCATTTTCAGTAACAGCCTGCCTCACCAACGACAAATGTCCTTTGTGTAATGCCCCCATTGTTGGAACCAGGCCAACCTGCAGATTATGTCCTGTAAGCATCAATTGCTCCTGCAATTCAATCCTTGTTTTTACCAGTATCATGCCACTAATAAAT
>DASRQG010000464.1:0-2488 GCA_035645995.1 Mariniphaga sp.
CAGCAATTATTTCCTTTGAAGCAGGGGACAAAAATCGTATGATTCGTAATAATGTAGAAGGTACGGCTAATATGGTGAATGCTTCATTGGAAAATGGAGTAGAAAAATTTTGTCATGTAAGTTCCGTCTCTGCTCTAGGCCATAATCAGGAAGATTTACCCACAGATGAAAGTTCAAATTGGATTCCTTCAAAAAGGGTCACTGCTTATTCTGAAAGTAAATTTTTTTCAGAGACTGAAATTTGGAGAGGCATAGAAGAAGGTTTAAAGGCGGTAATTGTAAACCCATCTATCGTGTTGGGGCCTGGAAATTGGGAGGTAGGCAGCTCCAGATTTTTTAAGACAATATGGAATGGCCTCCGGTTTTATCCAAAAGGAGGTACCGGTTTTGTGGATGTTAACGACGTAGTTAAGGCAATGACTCTGCTCATGGGCGATGCTCATTTCGAAGATTGTAAAAATCAGCGTTATCTTCTAAATGCAGAGAACTGGAGTTATCAAAAATTATTCAACCAAATAGCTGACAGCCTTCACAAACCTCGTCCGTCGGTGTTTGTTCCCGGATTAGTATTAACAGCTGCATGGCGTTTTGCTTCAGTATACAACAAGATATCCAATAATCCACTGCCAATTACACGTGAAACAGCCTCCTCAGCCAATACATTCACTTATTATGACGGCAGTAAAATAAAACGTATACTGGATTTCAACTACCTTCCTGTCAGTGAATCAGTTAAAAAGACCGCATCATTCCTACTGCAAGACCTGCAAAAGCAGGAGATTATATAAACTCCTGTCACGGATTTCAGTCTCAGGAATGGAAAACAAGTAGTGGTGTTTTAGCGTGGAAAACCATTTTCTTGGCAACACTTGGATTAAAAATTCTCGAAATCATATTCCGCTTATGTGTGGTGAGCGAGATTACATCAATATTTTCTTCCTCAATAAATCTGTCAATAGTTTCCAAAAGGTTATCACCAATAAGCAACCTACAGATAAAATCCTTTTCTGAATACTTTTCCTTCAGTACCTCCTTCATTCCTTCTAACCGTGCTTTGGTCCATTCTGAATTATTTTCTTTTCCAACATGTACACAATAAACATTCACATCGAAAGGCTTGAGGATACCCATGAGTTTATCGATAGCCACAAAATCTTTCTCATCAAAATTGGTGGCATAAAGCACCCTGTGAAACTTATCCAGTTCCATATAAGGCATTTTTTCAGGAATCACCAATACCGGAACTTTGGCATTGTAAATTACATCGGCAGTTACACTTCCCACTGTAAGTTCTGAATCACCTCCCATTCCCATTACTATTAAACGCGACTGATTTTCATTGGCGTAAGCCAGTATATCTTCATCGGCATAACCGGGCTTTATGATGTATTCAGTATCTACTGTCTTCCATCGTTCCTTACCTATTTCGACAGAAAGCTCATGAACAAAATTTCGGAATCTTTTATTTGCATTTTTCTCAGCATCATCCATTCTTGTTAAAAGAGAAGAATCGTAAACATAAACATCTGCATACGGTACAGAATGGATAACCGGATTGACATAACAATGCATGAAGATCAGTTTAATATTAAGATGAGAAGCAATATTAAATGCCAGTTTACAATGTAAAATAGATTTATTAGAGAAGTCGACCGGTACCAGCACATGATCATCCCTTTTACCTTCATGCTTCAGCATCTCGGGTTTCTTACCCAGAAATTCCTCCAATACAGGAATGGCATTCCAAATATCTTTGTCAAGAATCCTGACTTTTACGGAGGTGGTAGCATCTTCCAATAAATTGATATCTTCAAGTTCGCATTCGATATCAAGTTCTTCAAGTTTCACCTTTAACATTTGTGCTTTAGAAAAAGGCAATACCACGATAGTAATCAGTTTTTCTTTCATGATCTTCAGGTTTTAAATGAACATTATCCTATAAAATTATTCGATATTTATCATTAATTGTTACAAAAAGTAAGAAAAAAAAATAAGAAAGGGACACTTTAAAGAAAGTATCCCTTTTGGCGTATTACTATATTTCCTCCGCTGTTAGATAGCAAAGGCTTTTTTAATACTTTCAACATGGTCGAGGCTTTCCCACGTAAAAAGTTCCACTTCTTTTCGAACCGGACTTTCCTCGTAAGGAGAGGTAAATTCTTTTATCACCGTTTTAGGCTTTCTTCCCATATGCCCGTATGCTGCGGTTTCAAAATAAATTGGGTTTCTAAGTTTAAGTTGTGTCTCAATAGCGGCCGGTCTCAGATCAAATATTTTTCTGATCTGCTCTGCAATTTCTCCATCGTTATATGAAATATTTTTTCTACCGTAAGTATTAACGTAAACACCAACCGGTTCAGCCACACCAATCGCATATGCCAACTGTACAAGAATTTCATCGGCTACCCCTGCAGCAACCAGATTTTTGGCTATGTAGCGTGCTGCATAAGCTGCTGAACGGTCGACCTTTGACGGGTCCTTGCCTGAA
>DASRQG010000465.1:0-8572 GCA_035645995.1 Mariniphaga sp.
GTGATGGCAGTACATACAATCTATCTGGTTGTCGGTAGCATGAACCTGATGAGAGAACTTTATGGGCTGATCGGGTTGATAGTCGGGGCTTCTGCCAAGCAAAACAGCCTCCTCATATAGCATGAAAAGCTGATAGCCAAATGCCAATAGGAATATTAACAATGGTATAGCCTTATATTTTACCTTTCTGAATATGATGAGATCGAGCAGGGCCCATGTGATTAATAAACCCAGGAATAAAAATAACAGGATCCGGTTGATTTTAGGCTTCTGCTTTTCTGCCCCTGTCATGGCCAGGTTGTCGAGGTAAACCTTAATGTGATAAAGGTCATCTTCAGATAATTCAAAATTCTGATGAGATGCTTCCATTACTGCACCTGAAGGATTTAAAATAGCCCTTTTGAATTCAGCTGTATCCCTGCCTGCATATTTTAATGCAATGTCCATTGCTGAAGGATTCCAGTTCAGTGTGTCGGGTGAAATCATATAATGACAGGATACACAGGCATCATGTTTTCTTTCGAATGGTAGGAGGCCATTGAAGAAGCGTCTGCCACGATTTATTTCATCTCTGGAAAATCCCTCCTCAAGAACAGCATTTTCCTGCTCCGAATAGGATGTAAAGGGAATTGTGAAAAAAAATGTGAAGGCTAGCGTAAATAATGAAAGACGGAAAACATACCTGAATCCCTCACAGCAGCGATTTTTTTTCATTCTGATCAGTTTAGTATAACAACTTTTAAGTTCTTTTTGTAATTATTTAACGTAACAAATTTGAACTTTAAAGGTTTCTAATCTTTATGAAATTTTTTTAAACACCTGTTTTTACAGGCATTTTAAAAGAATCTAAATCCTCCAGATTCAATAAGTAAATAGAAAAATAGTTATCATAAGTGTATAATAATAATTTTATCTTTTTATGACTTTTAGAGAACCGCAGGCCAGAAAAAGGTAGTAGCATTTAATTTGTTGAAGATAAAGTAGCTGATTTTTGCTTTTTGGATACCTGTTTTTGCTCATTTAGATTTTCAGTAAGTTTCTTTACCAGCTTCATGTTTTCTAAAAATTCACGTGCTATTACTCTTATAATTGTATATGCGGGTATCGCAAGCAACATTCCAGTGATTCCTGCAATACTTCCTGCAGCTATAATTACAAGAAAAATTTCAAGCGGATGAGCTTTGACACTACTTGAATAAATTACCGGTTGAAATACTATGTTATCAATGAGCTGAACGATGATAAAAATAACTGTCATCAAACCGAGCATTGGTAATGTGTGATTCATGAAATCAGTATTGATGTTTAATGCAGCACCAATAATTAGTCCCAATAAAGCACCCATCCATGGACCAAGATAAGGGATAACATTAAAGAGTCCACATAACAAGCCGATTAATAATCCATGACTAAAAGTTAATCCTACCAAGGTCAGACCAGTCGTAACCAGTAGCATAACCATAAACATCTCGAGGATTATTCCAATGAAATATCTTCTTAATAAATAGGATGATGAGTCGAGAACTTTGACGACACGGCTTTCAAATTCAGTAGGTACTAATAATATAATAGCTTCTTTGAACATGTTCTTATCCTTCAGAAAGAAGAAAGTTATAAATGAAACTGCAAATATTCCCAATAGAATTTCACCAATAACAGATGCTATAAAAGTGAAGATATTAGAGATCTGTGAAAAATTGATCTTTTCACCAAGCTCTTCTGCCACTATATCAGTTAGTGATTTGTCATGAATGAATACCGGATCCTTTCCAGATAACTTCAGTATCTTGGATAATGGCTCTTCAAATGAATGAAATACAGTTTCAAAATCTATTTGTGATAACACCTCAATTTCTCTTACTACCAAAGGGATTATAAAGCTAAAGAATGAGATGATAACAGACCATAAAATAACTAAAGTAAGTAAAGCAGCGATACCCGAAGGTATTTTAAATCCCTTTACTTGAACCAGAGACAACCATTGCATGAAGGGTCTGCCTAGAAAGGATAATACAACTGCCAACAAAATATAGGTTACGATGTTCCTGAAGTACCATATTAAGAATATGAAGAAAATAGTTCCAACAAGAAGAAGTATGTTTCTGCTCCATCCCCTAATTTGTATCATGTTTTTGGTTTTTATAAGTTGTAAATTATATTAAGGTTTTTTTTCCCATACTGCCAGGATTCGTGCGGGAACATTGAATGCTACATTTACCAGTCGATCAATTAATTTCCAGAACCAAAATGGTGAATATTTAAGAATTACATGCGTACGCATGTGTAGAATGATTTTATTCATAAATGTTTCGTAATTCCATTTCACACGTTCATCACCTAAATATAATGATTTTAATATTTTTTCATCAAATGAATTGATATGGGCATGTAATGGAGTTGGGTTATTGCAATGAATGCAAAGTATGAACTGAAGTTTTTCCTTATAGGGAGTAGTAACTATTAATTTTCCACCAGGTTTTAATACTGCTATAAGATTGCTTATAAATGAAGCAGGGTCATGAACATGCTCAATAATTTCAGAAGCGACTATTGTGTCGAAGGTATTCTCTTTAAAGGGTAGATTAAACGCATCTGCGACCACTGCATAATGACTCTGGTATGGAAATACTTTGAGTGCCTTTGATGTATTTAGAAAAGATATATCCATTGATACAACTTCTTTACCCATTGGACAAAACATTTCTGCTACCCATGCTTTACCGCATCCTACGTCAAGGATTAGACCACTGTTTTTTGAAATTTTGGAATTAATATATTCTCTTACTCTTAGTTCACTGTGCTCAGTTCCCGGATCACGCTTCTCGAAATAGTCTGAATTATAAGCATCTTTTTGATAATGATCTATATAATTGAATGTGGTGCCTGATGATTTATGAAATTCTGATTTTAAACCAGGTGATTCGGTACTTTCAGGGAGGAATATGGGTACATTTTCTAAGATGGAGTATCTTTTATTACAGTTTTTGCAAACTAGTTCTTCCCTATTGCTTGTATAAGTAAGCTCCGACTTTTTGCAATGAATACATTTAAAGATATGTGGGAAAATCTCATTTTTCATTTTAGTTCAAAATCGGTTAAAACATAAATGTAAAGATTAATATAGTCATAAAACAATAAAATGCAAAAGTTCTTAAAGGTATATATTTTCGAGGTGAAATATTTAAAACCTTTTTATTGTAAACTATCCATATCACTTTCTGAAGCGTGTAAGCTATTACGGTAGCAAAAGCTATCCCTTCTATTCCCCATATATTGATTAAAATAATACTTAATATTACATTGGTTAAAAGTTCTGCAAATGAGGCATACATGATTATGTTCATTTTTTTTGAACCAATTAGAATCGTGTGAGGGAAAAGTAGTCTGGTGGTTATAAGGAGGAGGTAAATATTAAAAATATCAGCACTTTCTCTAAAATTAGAATTAAAGATAACAGGGTAAAGCCATTGACTGCTTAAAAGGAATACAATAGTAACAGGAAACAGGAGGTGCATCAGGTTTTCAGATTTCTTCCGCAGTTGATGTAGTGATGTTTGTAAATTTTCCTTTAATGAAAAATCTTTTATCATTGCTGTGCTTAGTGCATTTGCCATTAGCATTACCAGAGGGAATTCCCGGGCCCCATATCTGAAAATTGCAAAAGTGGCTGAATCAAATTTATTTACAACGAGAAATCCATCAACATATATAGCTGAACCACCAACAAGACTACTTATCATTAATGGCCATGCGTAATGAAGATGCTTTTTAATAAACCCTGTAGAAATTGATAATTGTGCATGTTTTGAAAGTAAAAAGAGTAACCAGCAGTACCTTGCAAAAGTAACAGCTAATAATCCCAATAAAGCTGTTTGTAGGCCCATGCCTAATATTACCGGAAGTGAAACAAAAACCAAATGTACTGAAAACGAAACCACTCCATACCGGATAATTGACCCTGGTTTATTCTTGAGCAGGTAAATATATTCAATAAGAAAAGAGGGGTTGCTAAAAAAGGTATAGATAAGGATGAGGTTGAAGTATGGAATAGACCCGGAATGAGAAATGACTTTTGACAATGGATTTTGGAATATAATTAGTAAGAGTATCGTTAAAATACTCAGTAGAGAAATAATAATATAGGCATTAAAAATTTCGGGTGATTTATTGTTTTTAGTATTAGGTTGATCGGGATTTTTGTATAGTGGAAGCAATGATTGAATGAGGCTGTTTAACCAGAAGCTGCTAACCAACATTGAAATAAAAATGAATAACTCATAATTACCAATGGCTTCTGTTGGTAAACTGCTTTTTGCAAATACAATGCTAATTAACAGCATTGTTCCAAACCGAAGCAATTGAAACAATTGTAGCCCTGTAATATTATTAATGTATTTTTGTAGCAGCAAGTTTATGTATATATACAATAAATACAAATTTAGTCTTTTAAACCAATTTACAGGAACCTGAAAAATGTTATAAATGATAATCAATATATTTTTTGAATATGTTATTTCTACTTGATAAACCAGAGACCGAGAAGGAATTTCAAGAATTGCTCAAGCAGATTAAATTGCGTAAGAACGGAGATGTATCTTCTTCGATGAAGCGACAAGGGATACTATATAAAACAAATTGGGGGGTATCGGTTGTTGAATTGCGAGAGCTGGCCCGTAACTATCGCACAAGTCATTTGCTGGCATTGAAATTATGGAACAAACAATGGCGTGAGAGCATGATTTTAGCTACCATGCTTGATGAGGCAGAAAAAGTTACTGAAGAACAGATGGATTTTTGGACGAAAAGTTTTGAGAGCCAGGAAATAGCCGAACAAGCTTCAGCAAATCTATGGGTAAATACAAAATTTGCCTTCATTAAAGCACTAGAGTGGAGTAGAGGGAAGAAACATCTGGTGAAGTTTACCGGAATTCATTTAATGGGACGATTGGCAATTATTCAAAAGGATGCACTTGATGAAATGTTTGAGCCCTTTTTTGAAGAATTAGCAGTCTTGGGTCGAGATTCGCGGTTAAATGCTGTTATCTTTAGAACAGTAAGTGCTTTAGGTTCACGGTCACCCCTTTTGAATAAATTTTCAATACATTTAGCACAATCATTTCGTAAAGAATCAATTGAAAATACCATTAAACTTGGGGAATCTCTATATGAAGAATTGATAAATGTATTTCCTGATCAAAACAAGGATTAAATTTAAGCTGAACCCATTATTAATTTATATAGAAGCTATCATTTACAATATATTTATTCAGTATCATTGTTATTACAATTATGAAGGGAAAGATAAATAAGAATGAATTTTCTTTAAACAGCTTTGATGCTGTTATATTTGATATGGATGGTGTACTGGTTAATTCAGAACCTCATTATATTCAATTGGAGCAGAATCGTTTTAATGAACTTGGCCTCACCATATTAGAGGATGAACATAAAACCTATCAAGGTACTGCAACAGACCGGATGTGGCAGATTATAAAAGAGAAACATGGTGTTGAAGCATCAGTAGAGGAGTTGGTAAACAGGACTAACGCAAAAGTAAGTGCCTATTTTACTGCACTTGAATCGATAGAAGTTATGACTGGGGTAGAGCAATTTATCAAAAAGTTAAAGGAGAAGAATATCTCAATTGCACTGGCATCGTCTTCACATGCAGAATTGATTGAGATTATTCTTGAAAAAAGCCACCTGCAAATGTATTTTGATGTTGTGGTAGATAGTAGAATGGCAGGAGCCAGTAAGCCCGAACCAGATATTTTTTTATTAGCAGCAAAGAAATTGGATGTTACTCCGAAAAGATGTGTTGTGATAGAAGATTCAACCAATGGAATAAAAGCAGCAAAAACTGCCAATATGTATTGTATTGCATATGCAGGGCCCGGCTCTGAATTGCAAGATCAAAGCCAGGCCGATCTTATAATATCTGATTTTCGTGAATTGCTTAAATTTTAATTAATTTCAGTATGGATAGTATACGGTATAATTACTGTTTAATACTCCAGAGGCTACCTTATTTTTTACCTAAAAAGAACATTAGAAAATTATACATCTGTTCATTGGATTCTTTGTTAGGTGAGTGTTCTTTGCGATTTGTCATTGCAACTCTGTTTTTATATCCGAGCAGCTTATTGACAGCTATTGTGTGATTAAGGGCAGTCCACCTGACAGGCTGATCACCTGATCCGCCTGAAACAAGGAATGGCCGTGGTGCCATTAATGCATGAAGCTCATGCAGATCATATCCTTCCTGTTTCAGTTTCGGGTATAATCCTTTTGCATTTTCAATCATGCCTGTTTTGCGCCATGTATTTTCCCAGGGTGGGGGATAATACCCCAGATACCAAGGTTCCCAATAATTAACACCCGACCCTTTTGTCTCATCGAATACGATTCCGGGATCGGACCATACACCACAAGCAAATTTATCATAGAGGCACGACGCAAACATGGCCCATTTTCCTCCATAGGAGTGACCTGTAATTGCTATCCTGGTAGAATCAACACCTTCAGTATTTGCCAATACATTCCAGGCATTAGCTGCTGCGTAGGCAAGGGCAGAAATCGGCTGCATCTGTGCATTGTTAATTGATGGGTAGTATAATGAGTAGGTTTTGTTTTTTGTGGTCTCTGAAGTTCCAATTGATAAAGTTACAAACCCTTTTTTTGCCATCTGTAAAGCAAAATCCCGATTTGGCTTACCCAAACCAATTGCGGTTTCCGGTTCATAAAATACAGTAATAACAGCCGGTTTTTTTCCTTTCTCTTCAGGGATCAGAAGGTATCCTTCAGTATATTGATCAGGCAGCCATTTAAATCGGACCTTGTATTGAGTCAAGTTTTCACGTTGCGTTGTTTCTATAATTTCAAACTTCTGGTCTGTAATTATTTCAGGCCATTCTCCCATCATTTTGTGCCATTGGTTAGAGATTTCCTGCCTTCTTCGGCTCCAATCCTGTGGGGTATTGACTGGTGTTTCGTCATAAAATTTTAAAGGAGAACGGAATTCACCATAGTTGTTCTTATATTCAGGCGTCGGTGTAAAATAAGGTTCAATCTCTTTCCAAAGCTTTTTTTTGCTTTTAGTTGTGGCAGACGATGTTTGTAATGCCTGGATGCAAATTAAATGAAATAGGATGGTTAAAAATAAAAGAAACTTCATTATTAATTTTGATTATTTTGATTCGAAATACTTGTTGGCAAATTGGATAAACAATTGCCAATCGTATGGTATCATGTTATGTTTTCCTTCCCTGTTGTGAAAACCGGTATGGGAACCTATAACCTGTTGATTTACCTCAGGCATCGATTCAGGCAGATTTTCATTAAATCCATAGAGTTCAAAAACAGGTAGTGCTTCTTTCAATGCCAAATATTGACCTTTGGGGTCAGCCCACAGATCTTCAGCTGCACTTGCAACATAAACAGCACGGGGGGCCATCAAAGCTATAAGCATATGCTGATCGACAGGTAATTTGTGTTCATTCCCTCCATATTGTTGATAATTTGGACTAAACCAATAAGGGAAGGATGTGGTAATACGTTCTACAGTCTCTCCAAAATTCCTTCTGGAAAGTGCTGCTCCGGAGTTACCTGATTCATTTGATATGGCAATTGCAACGCGTTCATCCTGAGCTCCAAACCATAAAGAAGATTTACCACCTCTTGAATGTCCAACAGAAATTACTTTAGACGCATCAATTGACCTGTCTTTTTCAAAATAATCGATTGCTCTGCTGGCACCCCAACCCCATGCGCCCAATCCACGCATTCCATTATCCATTTCCAGGTGTTCAGGATAAAGCTGATCGAGGATACCATGTACATATTTCTCCTTATTGTCGGGAGAAACGTCAATTACATCAAATCCTGCAATTGCATAACCTGCTTCAATTACTTCTTCAGCCGGCCAAAACCCATCTTTATTTTGTCTTGTAACATCCATTGTGCGAATGCCCCGATGATTAATAACCAAAAATACAGGTACCGGCTTTTTTATCTTGTTGGGAGTAAACATCAACAAATTCATGGTCACAGAATTTTTGTTACGTGATATTGTAATTGCCACTTCTTTTAAAGTAGCTTTTCCACCCATCGCCTTTTTGTCTTTGTTGGTTACTTTGAATTTTATATTGTCAAAATCTTTTGGTACTTGTCCATATACATGATTCTCAAAAAGTTTTAATATTTCCGGACGCCGGGTCTGTTCCCATTCCTGTGTGGTAGTAACTTTTTTACCTGCCTCTGTAACAAGTACGTCTGGCAATGTATAGGTGCCTACCTTAGTTTCATCATAATTTTGTGCAATTAGGAATTGATAAGGAATTAATAATGTAATGCAGATTAAAAACAATTTTACTGATTTCATAATTTCTGATCTTAATTATTATTTGAAGGGAAATAATGTTCTTTCTATACGATCCAACTTAGTTGTTAATTCTAAATTTAAATTAAATATTATTGAAAAACTTAAACCTTTAAAAATATTTTTCTTTTATATAAATAATAAAGAAACAACCATTCAATAGCCAGGATTCCTGCAACAATTATCCATTCTCCT
>DASRQG010000466.1:0-3483 GCA_035645995.1 Mariniphaga sp.
ACAAGGAATTACAACAGAAAAAAAATCTTGAGCTTATCTTTAAAGTTCTGCCACCTGATCAGCTGAATGAAAAACAAGCTTTTGACGACAGAGGAAGGATGTCGTTTTACGATCGTACTTTTAAAGACTGGTTAAAACGCACTGGAGAAATGCCTCCCGATTATGATCAGATGCCCTCAATACCATTTCTGCCAAACCCCTTAATTATAGATGAAGGGAACAAGAATATTCCTGTAAAAACAGAACAGCAATGGCAGGAAAAGAAAGAATGGATGAGGGAGCAGTTACAACATTATATTTCGGGCACATTTCCTCCTCGTCCCGATAACCTTAAAGCAACAGTTTTAAGTGAACGACAGGATGGGAAGGTACTGCTTCGGATGGTGGAATTAAGGTTTGGCCCGGAGCATAAAGCAAAACTTACACTTGAACTTATGATACCTCCCGGAGAAGGTCCTTTCCCTGTATTTCTGACTCAGTGGAATCATAGAGAATGGGCACAACTGGCTGTTCGCCGAGGTTATATTGGCTGTATATATGCAGGAGCAGATTCTAAAGATGACACAGAAGGTTACTCTGAAATCTGGGCAGGCAAGTATGATTTCACCCGTTTGATGCGCAGAGCCTGGGGTGCATCAAGAGCAATTGATTATCTTGAATCTTTAAAAGAAGTCGATCCGGCAAAGATAGGTTTAACCGGCCACTCACGTAATGCAAAGACTTCCGTCATGGCTGCAGCATACGATGAACGTATAGGGGCTGTCGTTTCCAGCAGTGGTTGTACAGGAGCAGGAATACCATGGAGATATACCTCACAGAATTTCGACATCGAAGATATTGCATTATTGGCAAGTGCACGTCCGTCATGGCTGCATCCCCGCCTGCGATTCTTTATTGGAAGAGAACATAAATTACCGGTCGATCAAAATTCATTTATGGCATTAATTGCACCCCGTGGTTTGATGGTGGCAACGGCTTTAACTGAAGGAGCTGCAAATATCTGGGGCATAGAACAAGCTTACCATTCATCAAAAAAAGTTTATGACTTCCTGGGTCAACCAAAAAATATTGCTATCAGAACCCGGTATGGTGAACATGGCGTTAGCGCTCGTGAAATGGAATTATACATCGATTTCTTCGATTATGTTTTTAAAAGAAGTGATCGTGAACCTGAAAATAGATTATATACCACTTATTCATTCAATGAATGGAAAGAATTAAGCGGAGAAAATATAAACCTCTCAGAGTTTCCTGCTCATAAATCAAATCAATTATTGGCTAATAATAAGCAGGAATGGGAATCTAAAAAACACAATATACAGGATCAAATAAAGTGGGTGATAGGGGAAGAACCTCCAGGGGTAACTAATCCGGGTCCCGGAAGTATGGCTAAGAAAGGTAGAGGTGAAGTTAGTTTTGGAACTTTCCTTACGCGGCCCAGAGCAACAAAAACGATGGGTGTAATGCCTATAAGTCCATACAATGGATTTGGGGATCAATTATTTGGATATCTGTATTACCCTTTAAATGAAGAAGGTGATATATTAAATAAAAATCTGCCGGTAGTAATTTACCTGCATGAATATGATTATTCAAAAGGTTTTAACTCCTACCATCGGATTGAAGCACTATTAAATTCGCTAACGACTCAAGGGTTTGCAGTTTTCACCTACGATATGCACGGATTTGGTAATAGAATAGAAGAAGCCACAGAGTTTTACCAACGATATCCTAACTGGTCGAAAATGGGTAAAATGGTTACTGATGTTAAAGGTGCAGTTGATGCTTTGTCTAACCTTGATTTTGTCAATCGGGAGAAAATAATTGTGTCGGGTTATTCATTGGGTGCAACAGTAGGATTGTATGCAGCGGCAATCGATAACCGTATTGCAGGGGCTGTTTCAGTTGCCGGATTTACACCAATGCGTACCAATACACTCGACAGAGGGACAGAAGGAATAACAACTTACTCTCATCTTCACGGCTTACAACCACGGCTGGGTTTCTTTGTAAACAATGAATCACAAATCCCGGTGGATTTTGACGAAATTATAGCTGCAGTAGCTCCACGCCCTGTACTTATTATAGCACCGGAATACGATAAAGATGCACATTTGCAGGACATTAAAGATTGTATCAACAGCTCCTCGAATATTTTCAACTTATATAATGCAGGTGAAAATCTTCAATTAAAAGTTCCATTTGACATTAACAGGTTTTCACCTGAAATGATAGAAGAAATGGCTAAATGGCTGGCAGAAAAGTTTAAATAATTAAACAATTACCTTATTTAGTGGCGTTAACAATGAATGAAAAAAATAAAAGTAGTCAAGTGAGAGGTGCAAGGTTACAGTCCCTGGATATATTACGTGGTTTTGATATGTTTTGGATCATTGGGGGTGGCAGTTTAATAGTATATTTATCACGTATTGAGGGCTTAAGCTGGCTTGAACCAATAGCTGCACAAATGAAACATCCCGAATGGATCGGTTTTACTTTTTGGGATTTAATTTTCCCATTGTTTATGCTTATATCAGGAGTAACAATTCCTTATGCCATATTATCAAGAAAAGAAAAGGGAGAAAAAACAAGTGTCTTACAATATAAGATACTGAAAAGAGCATTGATACTCTTTGTTTTGGGACTGTTGTATAACGGACTTTTACAAAAAACCATAGCTGATGTTAGACTTGCAAGTGTACTTGGTCAAATTGGTCTTGCTTATTTAATTGGGGCAAGTATTGTTTTGCATTCAAAAAATGCGAAAGTTATCGGCTTATGGCTGATTTTTATTACCTTACTAGTCACTGCTCTTCATCTGATTATTCCAGTACCAGGTCATGGTGCCGGACATTTTGTACCTGAGAAAACAATGAACACATGGATTGACCAGCATTTTCTTCCCGGCAGGCTATCTCCCGGCCCTTACGACAGACTTGGGATTCTTTGCATCATTTCAGCATCATTCCTTGTTATTACCGGATACTTTGCCGGAAACTTGCTTCGGGATTCAAATACCAAACCTGTTCGAAAAGTATTAATTCTGGCCGGATCAGGATTTGCATTTATAATAATTGCACTCGCCTTAAATTTCATCTATCCTATTATTAAAGTAATATGGACCATGTCATTCAATTTCCTCACTGCCGGAATAAGCCTGGTATTATTATCAGCTTTCTACTATTTTATCGATGTTAAATTAGTTAAAAGTAAATTTCTGTCTAAAATAGGATTGTTCTTTAAGGTAATAGGATTAAATTCGATAACTATTTATATGGCAGCAAGGATTATCCCTTTTAGAGATATGTCCCGTTTCTTTACCGGTTGGCTAGTTGAACCGGTAGGAGAATGGATAATTGTTGCAGGAATCCTGGCTATTGAATGGTTGTTTCTTTATTATTTATATAAAAGAAAAATATTTTTAAAGGTTTAAGTTTTTCAATAATATTTAATTTAAATTTAGAATTAACAACTAAGTTGGAT
>DASRQG010000467.1:0-2005 GCA_035645995.1 Mariniphaga sp.
GATAATACGGAATACCAATATATGGTAGGAGGCCAATGGGTTGCACATCCGGGTGGCATAATTGATTATACGATTGAAATAACGAATCCCAATGATCCGGTTACCCAAGGAATCAGCAATTTTAAAATGAAATCGGAACAATATTACATGCATGTCGATCCAAATGTAAAAGTGTTGGCTACTACTATTTTTAATGCTGATCATAATGACTGGATAGATGGTGCAGTAATACCGGTTGTTTGGAAAAAAACTTATGGAAAGGGCCGTGTTTTCTATTTATCGGCAGGACATGTTGCTAAGGATTTCGACACCCCTGAGCTCATGGAAATTTTGCTGAGGGGCATTCGTTGGGCGTCAGGAAGTAAATATTTACCTAAGGAAGAATGGTTAAATCCGGTTTACCCTTCAGGAAAATAATTTCATTAAAAACCAGCAAAAGAATTATATTGCGTATTTGCGGTATAGGAATTGTTTAGAATAAAACAAATAATAATTATTTATAATTGCAGAAAATATATAAGTGAATTTTAATGTTGTACAACAAAATATTTAGTCATAAAACATCTAAAACCTGGGTTGTATTTGTTCATGGAGCAGGTGGAAGTAATGTAGTATGGTTCCGTCAATTACGTGAATTCAAAAAGCATTTCAACGTATTGTTGGTTGATTTGAGAGGACACGGTAAATCCAAGGCATATTATTCCGAAGAAGAGATGTACCGTTTTGAAGAGATTGCAATGGATGTTGTAAAGATTATGGATCATCTTCAAATTCATAAGGCACACTTTGTAGGTATATCATTAGGATGCATCATTATAAGAGCAATTGACAAACTGGCTCCCGGAAGAGCTGCTTCCATAATTTTAGGAGGAGCAGTCGTGAGATTTAACAAGAGAATAAATGTTCTCGTTAATATTGCCAAACTGTTAAACTCGATCTTGCCCTACATGTGGCTGTATCGGTTGAATGCATGGATCCTCATCCCATCAAAGCAACATGCCGAATCAAGAAAGTTGTTTATTAAAGAGGCCATTAGTCTGGGAGAAAAAGAATTCAAAAAATGGCTACATATGACAGATGAAATCCGCATAAGCCTGAAGGAGTTTATTGTCAAAGAAGCTTCAGCACCGGTATTATATCTCATGGGTGAACGCGATCACATGTTCTTACCAATGGTAACTGAACTCTTGAAAAAACATAATAATTCTAAACTTGAGGTGATAAGCAACAGCGGACATGTATGTAACCTCGACCAACCGGAAGCTTTTAATCATCATTCTATTCAATTTATAAAAAGTGTTGCAGGAACCAAATAGTTAAAATGTCGAAAATTTCATCTAAGGCAATTACAATAAATATTCTATTGCTTTTCCTTATTATCACCTACCCATCCTTTTCCTGTTCAACAGAGGGGGTAAAGAACACTGTTAATAATAAAACCGGTAGGTTCGTTCAAAGTTCTGATACCACGCAGTCGCTAAATAAGTACAATGTTCCAAAGAACAAACTCCGTCCATATATTGCCCCTGTAGCACTAATTGCAACCGGTACTTCACTACATTTTTCAACAAAAATTAAAAATCAGGTTAGAAATGGCATTCAGAAAAACTTTGCATGGAATGGATATATTGACGACTATGTTCAATATCTGCCTTTAGTGGCGGTGTATACATTATATGGCTCAGGCATTCGTGGTGAAAATAATTTTGGAAATAAAACTGCTATTGCGATAAAAGCTTTTATACTCAACGGCATACTGACTTATGGACTCAAAACTCAGGTTGATGCACTACGTCCAAATGGTGAAACCCGTTCCTTCCCTTCAGGACATGCATCAAAAGCTTTCACCCTTGCACATTTTATGCACCATGAATATGGAGGTAATAGTACCTGGTACAGCATCGGTGCTTATGCAAGCGCCACAGCTGTGAGTGCAATACGGTTGGCAAAGGACGAACACTGGGTTTCGGATGTAATTATGGGTGCCGGTATCGGTATTTTATCT
>DASRQG010000468.1:0-5609 GCA_035645995.1 Mariniphaga sp.
GAGCCAAAGGAGGCGCTCTGCCCTGCGGCAGCAAATACAGCTTCTGTAAGCTGAAATAGACATGCCGGAAAACAGTCTGATAGAAATTTAATCTGACTTGAATCCGGTCCAGAACTTCATCAATCCCCAACTTAAATGGCAGCACCAAATCACCATAGACCTTACAATATTGGCATTGATGGTTATGTTCATTGTGATCGTGGGAATGTTGAAGCATCAAATCCTGTAGCAGCTCATGATGAACCGAGTGGATATGATGATGATCAGCAGGCGAAAGAAGATTGTGGGTGATCGACATACAGACCGGAGCAATATGAAATTTTTCCGGCAGCAGAGGCTGTAAATATACTGCAATTTGCAAAAGTATGGCTGCAAATGCAATAAAGATTCCACTTCGCTTCAGCAAGTTTTCTCTCGACTGGCATCGAATAAGAGGGATACGCTGGATAAAAAGATGAAATTTAAAGATAAATTCCTACTTATTTACTCAGCTTTTCATTCTATAAATATATAATATATATTCGTTTTTGAAAAGCAAAAAAATAAATAAAAAGTTGATTAAATTAAACACTTAAGATAATAAAATAACTTTCTCTTACAGTTGATGCAGGAGAAAGTTATTTATTGTACAAAGAGTGTTCAGAAGAAGACTTTGCTTACTTGAAATAATTGAGAGGCAATTTTAAGTAAGATACGCCATTTTGTTCTGGTTGGGGAAAGCGTCCCGCATTCATATTAATCTGAATGGATGGCAGAATCAGCTCAGGCATTCTCAAGGTTGCATCACGTTTTTGGCGCATTGCAACAAACTCCGCTTTTTCTGTGCCAATATGAATATGAATATTAAACTGTTTCTGAGTTTTGATATCCGTTTCACAGATGTAGTCATGACGTGATTCCGGTAAATAGTCATGACATAGGAAAACACGAGTGTCTTCAGGCAACTGATAGAGGGTCTGTACAGAGTCAAATAAAGTCGCAGCACTGCCCTTAGGAAAATCACATCGTGCCGTTCCATAATCAGGCATAAACAAGGTATCACCCACAAAAACAGCATCCCCAATCACATAACTCAAGCATGCAGGTGTATGTCCAGGGGTAGGAATATTATAGGCTTTCAGGTTGCCAATATGAAATTCTTCGTGATCCTGAAATACATGATCAAATGTCTGGAAAGCATTGAACTGTTTGATATCAATGTTATAGATTGAGCTAAAGGTTTCCTGTACCAATGAAATCCGTTTGCTCATCGCTGTTTTTCCACCGAGCTGCTGTTTTAAATACTGTGCTGCTGTTAAATGATCTGCATGTACATGCGTTTCCAAAATCCACTCAACCTGTAAGCCCTGCTCTTTGACATACGCGATGATTTGATCGGCATGCGTGGTAGATGTCACTGCTGAAGCAGAGTCATAATCGAGAACACTGTCGATAATCGCACATTGTTTTGTGGCTGGATCTGAAACTACATAACTGAATGTATTTGTTTTAGGATCAAAAAAATCTTTTACATTTGGTTGAGTCGACATAGTCTTACTCCTTTTTAAAATTTAGAAGCTCACAGAGCACATTTAAAACTTAGTTTTTGATGCAAGGTAGGTTGTTTTTCCACCAGGATTTCATACCACCTTTTAACTGTGTGACTGAATAACCCATCTTGGCCAATCTGCGTGTTGCAGGAATACTCCGGTGTGCCGATAGACAAATGGTCACCACAGGCTGATCCGGATCAAGCCCTAATGACTGTATTGTAGATTCGTTCAACTGTGTAATAGGTAAATTGACAGCACCTTCTATATGACTATGTTTAAACTCTTGAGCACTTCGGACATCAACAATCTGTACAATTTCCCGTTTCTGCCATAATTCCTGACAGGTAGTTTCAGGCACCTTGCCCCAAGGTAGATACATCAGAATGTTAAACATGATTTTCCTCTATTAGAACAGTTGTTATCCGCGACTTATATTTATAAGGATTTAAAATAAAAATAAGTAGTAAAATAAATATAAGCCAATCTTGGGTTAAACTTCAAATCTATCCTCATAGAAAATACAATGACTTTTTAATAACCAAACCTACAATGCAGTCCAACTTTAATAAGACCTCATTCGCTCCAGAATGATCTTACGCTTCCTATTCCATAAAGAAAAAATAAAATTATGTTTAGTAGCAGATTAAAATCGATTTTATCGTCTATTTTTCAATTATAAATTTTATATTTTGTTATATTATAACCTATGTAATGTCCATAAAAGTGTAGTGAAGTGCTCATGATGTTGGGAAGATTGCTGGGGTTATCAGCAATCTTGTTACAGATCGCTGTGTTCCTGCAGCCTTTATTGCCAGAAAAACACAGTGTTTTTTCGGTATGTAAAACTATTGCCGCAGCATTACATCTAGAAGTTACTAACGTTCATCCACACCACAGCTTCGCAACATCACATCCGCATAGCAATCAAGCCAGCGGAGCAGACCAAAATCCTGCACATGTCTTCACACATGTGCAGGATCGACATGAACATCAAGAGCGGGATGATGCACATACCGGTCATGACTGCCAGTTTTGCCTGGTGCACAGCTATACCCTACCGCTACTCGATACCAAACTCAGACTAGTACTGATCAGAACTCAGACCTTACTGCAGTTCTTCAGTACATTTGTCCCATATACGCTGTCTCTACCTCATCCGTGGTTCCTTATTCCTCAGGGTCGTGCTCCTCCTTTAACACTCATCCACTAAATCAGCAGATATGGTATTGCTGAGCAGTCTGCCGCAGTTTCCGATATGGCTGAAAATATTCATCTATCCAGAACATGTGAGCAGCTCACAATTAGCATCTTCAGTCACAGTGATCCTATCCATAATAATGAATATGGCTTTTAATTTATCTGTATTCAAATTTATTTGAAATCCGGCTGTCACAGTCTCAATGACCTTTGGATTTTTCAAAGTGTTATTACAGCTTTCTAGTATATCGATAAGGAGGAGACAATGATGAATCTACTTCAGCATGATCAGGCACATCTCCCAAAAAGTGATTTTAATAGCAACTGTTGTCTGGATTTAGCACAACAAATTGTAAGGATCCGGCAAGCTCTCAATATTTCACAGACAGAACTAGCATCAAAACTGTGTATTTCCGCCCGTACCTTAGAAAGTTGGGAACGTGGAGTTCGTCATCCCTCAAGCTCAGCCCAAGCTTTGTTGAAACTCTTTATCAAGTCGCCTCAGTTTGTTTTGGAAAATCTTGCTTGAATAGTATTAGCTATGTTTTTGAATAGTTTTTGTCACTACAAGCTTAACTTATGAATCATCATGAACCGATACATACCTATAAAGAGCAGTAGTATCGGTTTGGTTTGGAGAAATCTTTATGGTAATTGTAATTACATCACAGAACCGACGTCATATTACTCCGCACGCTGGGAAATGCCGAAAATTCTGGAAATATGAGCTCAAAGATGGGAAAGTTATGGACAAACAGCTCATTGAGGTGGAGAAAGAAGCATCATTTTCTCAGTCGGGTGAGGTACTAGAAAAACTGTTACCTATGGACATGTTCGTAACCACAGGGATGGGTGACAGATTGCGAGAAAAACTCAAAAATATTGGCGTACATGTTATTGTGACGGATGAAATTGATCCTGATAATTTTATTAGCAGTTTACTCTAACTCGCCTATGAATAAAATCTAAAACCATAGTTAAAGTTTCCATTAAAAGTTAGTGGGAACTTTAGCTAATAAAATACATCTTACTAACTGCTATTTAATCAAAAAATTAAATTGCCTAGGCTTAAAATAAGTTGACACGATATTTCATATAAACACCTGATGAATTCCATAAGGTTTTTTATTTGTAAAACATATACTTATATATAAACTCTAAAAGGAAAAACCTTCTCAATTAGGTGAAGGCCTTTCCTAAAATTAACTATTGTGAAGTATATGAACCATCTACTACATACTGGCTGCCCGTTACAAAAGATGCATCATCAGAAAGTAAGAAAGCAACGACCTGAGCAACTTCTTCCGGATTTCCTAAACGACCAACTGGATGCAATTTTGTCAGTTCAGCTTCATCAAACTCACCAATTAAAGGTGTTTTAATATAACCAGGATGTACTGAATTAATACGAATACCCTTTTTAGCATATTCTAGCGAAGCCGTTTTAGTAAGCCCGGTTACACCATGCTTAGCTGCAACATAACCAGAAATATTTTCAGTCCCAACTAAACCTAAAATTGATGCTGTATTCACAATTGCACCACCGCCGGCTGCCAATATTGCAGGGATTTGATAATGTAAGCCATAAAAGACCGCATTCAAATTAATATCAATCACACGACGCCAAGCTTCAATACTTAAATCTGCAATTGGCTGAACGTCACCCAATATTCCAGCGTTGTTAAAAGCTAAATGAAGCGCACCATAGGTGCTGACTGAAAATTCAACTGCTGCTTTCATGTCTTCAGGTTCAGCCGTATTGGCTTTATTCGCAGCCGCTTTACCGCCTAAAGATACAATTTCCTCAGCAACTTTTTGTGCTGCTTCAAAGTTAATATCCGATACTACAACACTTGCACCCTGCTTCGCTAAAAGCATAGCTGTGCTTTTCCCAATTCCAGAACCCGCACCAGTAACTAGGGCAACTTTATTTTTGAACCGATTTGACATAATAAAACCTCTTTTTAAAGTACTGCAATGCTGAATATTTGCATCACATTTAATAATTCACTTGTTTTTACTTCATCACTTGTATTGCAAATTGAATAACATGACATTTACCGCAATGTAATTTTCCCTCCTGTCTTTCTTGCTCTCCAACATAAAAATGATGGATATGATCCTGCTTGAAAACCTGCAAAATATCCCACGGATCGTATAAATATTCGATATTTTTAGGGCCACCAGTTTTATAGTTGATCTGCTCCTTGGAATACAGCTCACCAATAAACCATCCACCGTTTAGCAAAGATTCTCTTATGCCTTCTAAAACCTTTTTTTGCGTTTCTGTATCGAAATGACCAAATACACAAATCGCGTTTTGATAACGCTCGGACGGCCATTTAGCTGCTGTTAAATCAACATTTTTGAGTTCAAGTTTTATCCCTTTGGCTTCGGCCTTGTTGGACAGATGCTTCAAAGCAACATCGGAATAATCCCAAACTTCCGCTGAAAAATGGTAACCCTGCTGTCTTGCCTGCTCAGCCAAGTACAGGATATTCCGTCCTTCCCCTTCAGCAATAGCCAGTGTTTTACCTTCTATCCGGATTTTTTCTGCAATCTCCTGGATAAACAGGTTTGCTGCTGTGCCGTATAGGTCCTGCGTCTGGGCATACAATTCATTCCAGTGCTGACTCATTTCATCTCTCCATTTACTACAATCAAATCAGCTGGAGAACTCTTTAAATGCCTCCAGGGCATTTGCGGCATACATCAATGAAGGTCCACCACCCATATAGACTGCAACGCCTAGCACTTCTTCCAGTTCCTGCAGGGTCATGCCCATTTTGACCAGCGTTCTGACATGAAAACCGATACAGCCATCACAACGTGCCGCCACACCAATCGCCAAGGCAATCAGCTCCTTGGTTTTCGGATCAA
>DASRQG010000469.1:0-3507 GCA_035645995.1 Mariniphaga sp.
AGAATAAATAATACTTATAATAAGAATACCAAAAACTAATGGTAAATGAATATTATTAAAAGGGTAAAAAGCAATCGCAGTAACTACCGGAATCAAAACTAATCCGGCTACACGCTTATGATTATCAGCATTAAATAAAAACTCAAGGGTTTCGCCTTTTTTCTCAATTAATGCTCCCATAAATTTATACAATACTTTTTTTCCAACAAAAAAAGCCAACACAACAACCATACAAATCAGAAACAAATTAATATGCTGGTATGGCACATCAATTCCGAAAATATCAATTATCTGAAATATAAAGACAGAAAATATGAGGTAGAATAGAACATCGAGTAAAAATGCAGCCTGCAAAAGAGAATTATTTTTTTCCTGAAACATCCGAATTGAAGTAGCATAATTGACAATAGAATGAAAAAGACTGTTCATATACTGCCCCCATGTTGTACGAACGGAGGCAAACAAAACAAGTGAAAGTAAAAGAATGAGGGTTATCCAGTCGTATCCTACAGCATTTCTCGGACGTATTGGTAAATGGATCGATTCATGTGCCACGAGTTCCGTGTACAAATTCATATCTGTACGTGGTTCTATGTAGCGTGAATTACCTACCAGCAATTTTTGCTCTCTTCTCCATAAATTCATTCGTGAAGTATAACCAGGCACGGCATTCACTTTATTGGAAACAGCTTTTCCGGAAATAGAGGATTCAGCAATGCTATCAGCACCCTGAAGACTACCTGCTGATGCCTTAATTTCAGAGGTTGAGCCTGCTACTATTGAAAAACTGTTAGTACTCATTGTGTCTTGCTGATATGTGTAATCACTTCTCATGGTTTAACGACTGCAAAGATATCAAATGACCGATCATTTTAAACACATATACCCTTTATTTCTATCATTTTATCCAACATATAATCTTTCCTCATCATCTTATCGGAACAATTTTACAGATCGATACGATAAAACCTATAAGATACAACATGAGGCATTCCTGTTTATAAAATTTTCTATTAGAAATTATAACGAGCAAGTAGAATGAGAATCTATGAACAATTTCAGATATTAGAAACAAAATAATCTATTAAAAAATAATTATTGCAATAGATCGGAAAGATGAATAGAATCAAAAAAAGCAGTTTTGATATCTATTTTTTTTACATTTGAAAAAATTATTCATGTAAAAATGACAAATAATTCATTATCTCACCTTTATTCCCAATCGTTTCATCAAAACTGGGACAGAATGGCGTTCTCAGATTATGAGGGCAGCAATTATAAATACAGTGAAGTAGCAGAAACTATTAAATCACTACATTTATTTTATCAACTTTCGGGGTTACAGCGTGGTGATAAAATAGCAGTGCTGGGGCGAAATTCATCACATTGGGGAATTGTTTTTCTTTCAGCTATTTCAGCAGGTATGATTATAGTTCCTATACTACCCGACTTTAATGAAAGCAATACCAATCACATTTTGAATCATTCTGAAGTAAAATTACTTTTCGGGTCTAAAACGTTACTTGAAAAAGTTCATTTTGACAAAGCACCAAAATTAGATGCAGTAATAACGCTTGAAGATTTTACTATACATTCAGGCAAAGATGAAAATTTTGAATTTAAATTAGACGATTCATTTCAGTACTATAAAGAGAATCAACTACTTAAGGAGAATTTCCATTTTGAACAGTGGGAGAAAGAAGAAACTTGCATTATTTCCTATACATCCGGTACTTCAGGCTTTACAAAAGGTGTTATGATACCTGAAAGAAGCTTGGTTTCCAACATCAGGTATGCTCAGGATCACATGCCGCTAAAAGCTGACCATAAGATTGTATCTTTTTTACCAATGGCACATGTTTATGGATTATTGTTTGAATTTTTATTCCCTGTGACATTAGGATGCCATATTACTTTCCTTAGCAGGATTCCCTCACCGGCAGTTATCACAAAAGTATTTGGGGAGGTGCAGCCACACCTGATATTGTCAGTTCCTCTGGTGATAGAAAAAATATATAAGAAGCGGATTCTTCCGGTGATAGAAAAACCGGTAATGAAAATATTATTAAAGATACCCGGCCTAAAAAATGTTATCTTAAATAAGGTGAAAGCAAAACTGACCGACACCTTTGGAGGCAGATTTTTTGAGATTGTTATAGGTGGTGCACCCTTAAGTGCAGAAGTTGAAAAATTTTTTAGAAGCATAAACTTTAAATTTACTATAGGATATGGAATGACTGAATGTGGCCCGCTAATAAGTTATGCTGCATGGAACGAAACCATACCTGGTTCGGCCGGAAAACTGGTTGACAGAATGGAAGTGCGGATTGATTCAGAAGACCCATATAATTTAGTCGGGGAGATACAGGTACGAGGAGAAAATGTGATGACCGGCTATTACGAAAACGAACAGGCTACACGCGAAAGCTTTACACAAGATGGTTGGTTAAAAACAGGTGATCTGGGAATTATTGATCAGAACAACTTTATTTTCATCAAAGGCCGTTCAAAAAATATGATATTAGGGCCTTCCGGGCAAAATATATACCCTGAAGAAATTGAAGCACGCATTTCCAATCTTAGCTATGTGGCAGAATGTGTTGTTACAGAACGCGCCGGAAAGCTTATTGCAAAAGTTTATCCCGACATAGAAGCAATGGAAGCAGATCAGGTTACGAAAGAAAAACTGGCTGAAATTATGGAAGACAACAGAAGAAAAGTAAATTCTGAATTACCAAAATATGAACAAATAAGTGCTTTTGAAGTAATGGAACATGAATTTGAAAAAACGCCCAAGAAGAATATCAAAAGATTTAAGTATGTATAGGCCTCAGGAATGATTCCATTAAATTGGTAAGTTTACAAATAAACTATAATAATCAGCCCATTTTTTATGAACCATCATCCGACTGAAATACCATTGACGCCGTCAAATCGTCTGTTATCGCTCGATTTTTTTCGTGGTGCAACTATGTTTTTATTGGTAGCCGAAGCTACAGGATTATATACTGCCCTACTAAAGGAACCGGTTGCCGGAAGCTTTCTGGAACATTTCTTCATTCAGTTCCGCCATCATCCGTGGGATGGCCTACGGTTTTGGGACCTCGTTCAACCGTTCTTTATGTTTATAGTGGGAGTGGCAATGCCTTTTTCTTTTGCTAAAAGAAGAAAACAAGGTCAGACTAAACAAAGGATTACCCATCATATTCTGAAAAGATGTTTACTGCTACTATTATTTGGAGTAGGGTTACATTGCGTTTATAAACGACAACTGGTTTGGGAGTTTTGGAATGTTTTAACGCAATTGTCGGTCACCATTCTGATAGCATATTTTCTGATGCGCTATAAACCACCAGTGCAAATTGTAGTGTCATTTTTACTTTTGTTAATTACTGAAATGGCCTACCGCTTTTTTCCTTTAGAAGGATTTGATCAGCCTTTTACCAAAGACCAAAACTTTGGTACTTGGATGGATTTACTATTAATGGGCAAAATTAATCCGGGAGG
>DASRQG010000470.1:0-6233 GCA_035645995.1 Mariniphaga sp.
AATTGAGCAGGTACCCCTCTTAAAACAGCAGCATTGTACGCTGCCATACCTTGTTCAATGGGTACACGAAAATCTTTCGCACCATGGATAACAAGAATAGGAGTATCCCAGTTCTGCACGAATTTATGTGGTGAAAAAGAATAGGAACGTTGTGCCGCGGCATTATCCTTATCCCAATAAGGACCGCCAATATCCCAATTCACAAACCACATCTCTTCGGTAGTGGAATACATGTGCTCGAAATTATACATACCGGCATGGGCAATAAACGCACTAAACCGGTCACTGTAGTTACCGGCAAGGTAATAAATTGAGAATCCGCCATAACTTGCACCTACCGCCCCCAATCGATTTTCATCGACATACGGTTCTTTGGCAACTTCATCGATAGCAGTGATATAGTCTTTAATGTTCTGCCCTCCATAGTCTTTTGAAATCTGTTCGTTCCATTCCTGCCCGAAACCAGGTAACCCTCGACGGTTAGGTGCTACGACAATATAACCATTTGCTGCCATCGTTTGGAAATTCCATCGATACGACCAAAACTGGCTTACAGTTCCCTGTGGGCCACCCTGACAATATAATAAAGCCGGGTACTTTTTATTCGGATCAAAATCAGGGGGATAAATTACCCAGGTGAGCATATCTTTCCCGTCGGTTGTTTTCATCCACCTTTTTTCAACCTTGCCCATAGTAAGTTGATCCATCAATCCTTTATTAACAAAAGTGAGGGGTTCATCCTTTCCTGTATTTGGATCAACAACATATAATTCAGCAGGCTGCGACATTGACACCTTTTGTGCCAGCAATTTATTGCCCAGAGGGGCTACTGTCTGATAATTATGAATCCCGTCAGTCAAACGTTTTATTTGTCCGTTTCCAATAGAAAGACTATAAATTTCGTCGGTAGCATGAATATCACTTATAAAATAGATAAATTTTGAATTATCAGCCCAAGAAAATCCATCAACATTTTGATCGAACTCCGCAGTCAAATCAGTTTTTTCTCCTGTTTCAATATTTTCAATGAAAAGCCTGTTCTTATCCGACTCATAACCATCACGTTCCATACTCTGCCAGGCAAGGTATTTTCCATCGGGGGAAAAGGCAGGATTCACATCATATCCTTCCATTCCTTTGGTAAAATTTGATGTTTGTTGAGTTTCAGTGTCGTAAAAATAAATATCAGAGTTTGTTGACAAAGTATAATCAAGTCCGGTTTTTGCTTTTTTCGTATAAGCCAGTATACGGCCATCAGAGCTCCATGATAATTGTTCGGTACCTCCAAAAGGTTTCATGGGTGAATCATAACGTTCACCTTCCATAATGTCAGTGCCTCCTCCAACTTTTCCATCTTGATAATCGGCAATAAAAATATGGTTATACGTATAATCATGCCAGGTATCCCAATGTCTGTACATTAAATCATTTTCCAATCGTGCATCCGCTTTGGGCAAATCAGGAAACAGATCATGAATATCCTGATCGAGCTTCACACTTTTGATGTAATATATCTTTGAAAGATCGGGAGAATAATCAAATCCGGATATACCCCCTTCAATATTTGAAACTTGTTTCTTCCCACTGCCATCAGGATTCATTTCCCATAATTGTGGTGTACCTGAAGCGGTTGACAAATAACCGATTTTTTGACCGTCGGGCCTCCAAACAACATTGAACTCATTAGCGGCCGAATTGGTCAGGTTAATTGGTTCTCCTCCTTCAGCAGGAATTGAATAGATATCACGATAACTTTTATTTTCTTCTATATCATAATAGGTAATCGTATAGATTATTGTTTTCTCATCGGGTGAAACTACAGGACTACCCAATCGTCCGAACGACCATAAAACTTCAGGGGTCATTAAATCGGAGTCTAATGTTAATGGTACAGATTGATATCCTTTGTTTTGGATAGAATCTGTTGCAGTACTGCATCCCAGCATAATACTGAGTACTAAAAATGAAAGATATTTCATTATGAATTGTTTTAATATTTTCAGCTACCAAATAATTACCTTCATGGTTCCTTTACAGGCTTAATGAATCATAAAGAATTTGTTTTAATACTATTTTCAAGATAACAAAAATAAACGCTTTTTTTAAAAGATTATCTTTCATCTATAACTGTTAATAAAAGTGTGTTTAAAGGTTTATAATAAAAATTGCGGAGGAATGATCATCAATTCCTCCGCAACAAATTATAATTTGGAAAGCATCCGATGAAGCACCACCAAATTAAACAAGACCCTGTGCAATCATTGCATTTGCAACTTTAACAAAACCGGCAACATTGGCACCTTTCACATAATGTACATAGCCATTTTTCTCTTTCCCATGTTTAACGCACATTGCATGAATATTGCGCATAATACTTTTCAGCTTATCATCTACCTCATCTCTGGTCCAGCTTAACCGCATGCTGTTTTGGGTCATTTCAAGACCTGAAACTGCTACGCCGCCAGCATTTGCAGCCTTACCGGGAGCATAAAGGATACGAGCATTCAGAAATTTATGTACTGCTTCATAATTGGAAGGCATATTGGCACCTTCAGCTACAACAAAACATCCATTATTAAGAAGTTTATCGGCATCATCACCTTTTAATTCATTCTGAGTAGCACATGGCAAAGCAACATCACACTTAATACCCCATGGACGTTCATTCTCATAGTAGGGTACATCATATTTATCAGCATACTCATAAATTCTGCCCCTGTATATATTTTTTAGCTCCTTAATATATTCCAATTTACTACGGTCAATACCATCCGGGTCATAAATAGTACCGTTAGAATCAGAAAGGCTAACCGGTTTTCCTCCCAGATCAAGGACCTTCTCTACAGCAAATTGAGCAACGTTCCCTGATCCTGATATAACAACAGTTTTGCCTTTGATACTGTCACCACGCGTTTTAAGCATTTCTTCTGCGAAATAAACAGTACCATATCCGGTAGCTTCAGGACGAATGAGTGAACCACCCCAGTCGATTCCTTTACCTGTAAATACACCGGTAAATTCATTTTTAAGTCTTTTATACTGGCCAAACATGAAACCAATTTCACGTCCACCCACACCAATATCGCCGGCCGGCACATCAGTATTAGGGCCAATATGACGAGTAAGTTCTGTCATAAAACTCTGGCAAAACCGCATAACCTCATTATCTGATTTACCTTTAGGATCAAAATCAGAACCGCCTTTACCACCACCCATAGGCAGTGAAGTCAGACTGTTTTTTAAAGTTTGTTCAAAAGCCAGAAATTTAAAAATATTCAAATTTACATTTGGATGAAATCTCAATCCTCCCTTATATGGACCTATAGCACTGTTCATCTCTACTCTAAAACCCCTATTAATATGAATGTTGCCTTTATCATCGGTCCATGGAATACGAAACTGAACAACACGTTCGGGTTCCGCCATCCGTTCCAGAATCTTAAAATGAAGATACCTTGGATTTTTAATTAAAAATTCTGATAATGTTTCTACTACTTCAAGAACAGCTTGATGAAATTCTGGTTCTCCCGGATTTCTGGCTTGAATGTACGCCATAAAATCTTCTGTAAATTGCTTCGGATCTTTTAAATTCATACAACTTTTGACTTAAAAATGTTATTTTTCTGGTTAATTTTTGCTTTATAATTTAAGCTCTATTAAAATATGCTCAATACTCCTTTTAAAACTTAATTAAATAAGATTTTAGACAAATGTACCAGAATAAGAGAATTTGTGATAAAATGAAAGTAAAAACAGGTTCAAACATTACAATTTTTTAATTTCTGACCAAATTAAGTTTCTGGTTTAAAAAAACATTTTAAAAAATCGAAGAATAAATGGTCTAATAAAAATATTTATTAAGTTTTCATTCACCTCATCAAAACAAAAAAAATATCCGTCTTATTTCAAAAATCGTTGTACCTTGTATAAATTAAAACACACTTATATCATGTTTAATAATTTTTTGGATACAATTAAGAATCAGCTTCAAAATCAATTATCAGGTGCAACAGGCCTTTCTCCTGATAAGGCAAGCCAATCGGCTGAAGTCACTGCTGAAACATTTAAAGAAACAATTTCAGAAAAAGCCAGACAAGGAAATTTAGATGAAATTGCTTCCTTAGCCCGGCCGGGTGCCGAATCCTCAGGATTTGCAAACAACATCATTAGCAACACGATTAGTAAACTTACTACAAAAGTTGGACTACCTCCTGAAGTTGCAACAAAAGTAGCAGGGATTGCCATTCCTTTTATCATCAGTAAATTCAAAAATTTTTCTTCGCAGAATACTAAAGATGATCAATCTGATATTATGGGGATATTTGGAGATCTGGTTGGAGATAAAGGGAAAGGTTTGCTTGGAGGCTTGGGTAAAAAATTTGGATTTTAAGCAAAATTCCATATTCACTCATTTAATTTTCAATTCCTTTCATAAATGTATCGCATCATTTTTTTTGATGACAGGGACTATTATGAATAATTGGAAAGGCAAAATGCTTGTTTATTATTCCATAAATTTCCGTAGTAGTTTGCACTTTAATTTAACTTCACTCCATAAATCATTTTCTTATCTTTGCGGATTCAAATTCAGTAGTTAAGAAAAAGATGGAATACAAGTTTGCAGAAATTGAGCCACGTTGGCAGAAATATTGGGAGGAAAATAAAACATTTAAAACCTATGATGATTATTCTAAACCCAAATATTATATTTTAGATATGTTTCCCTATCCTTCAGGAGCAGGACTTCATGTAGGTCATCCGGAGGGATATACTGCCACAGACATTCTCAGCCGGTACAAGAGAATGAGAGGTTTTAATGTACTTCATCCTATGGGTTACGATGCATTTGGCTTGCCGGCAGAGCAATATGCCATGCAAACTGGAACTCATCCTGCCATTACTACAAATAAAAACTGTGATAATTTCAGAAGGCAGATTAAAGCGATCGGGTTAAGCTACGACTGGGATCGCGAAATAAATACAACCGACCCGCATTACTACAAATGGACACAATGGATATTCAAACAATTGTATAATACCTGGTTCGATGAAGATTTAAAGAAGGGCCGTCCAATATCCGAACTTCCCATACCGGAAGAGGTAGCGGCTAAAGGAGAAAATGCAGTCAGGGCTTATGTTGGTGAAAAAAGGCTTGCATATTACGATAATGCACAGGTATGGTGGTGTGATTCATGTAAAACAGTTTGTGCCAACGAAGAAGTACTTACAGACGGGTCGCACGAGAAATGCGGGAATCAGGTGATACGAAAGAATCTAAAACAGTGGCTGCTTCGTATTCCTCATTATGCCGAACGGCTTCTTCAGGGACTTGAAAGCTTAGACTGGCCAGCCGGTGTTATAGATATGCAAAAAAACTGGATCGGTAAATCAACAGGTGCTGAAGTTGATTTTGACCTGGACGGCCTGAATAGAAAACTACGGGTTTACACTACCCGCCCCGATACTTTATTTGGTGCTACCTATATGGTGATAGCCCCCGAGCATGAATTGGCAGAGGCAATAACAACTGCAGATAAAAAAGAAGAAGTAGAAAAATATATAAAAGCGGCAGCCTTAAAATCAGATCTTGACCGAACAGATTTGGCAAAAGAAAAGACCGGCGTTTTTACAGGCAGGTATGCAATTAATCCGGCAAACAATCAACCCATTCCAATATGGATTGCTGATTATGTGCTGATGGGGTATGGAACCGGTGCTATTATGGCCGTTCCGGCACACGATACCCGTGACTTTGAATTTGCCAATACATTTAATATTCCGATTAATTGTATTTTGGATCCTAAAGATACAGCAGAACGTGAAGCTGTATTAGCCGGAAAGGCATGCTGGACAGAAGACGGTGTTTATATTAATTCGGCAAGTAATGAAACCGGATTGGATATTAATGGATTGAATAAGGAAGCCGGCATAAAACAAACTATTGAATGGCTCGAAGCAAAGGGATTAGGGAAAGCTACTGTAAATTACAGAATGAGAGACTGGCTGTTTAGCCGTCAGCGGTATTGGGGAGAACCATTCCCTGTAATACATTGGGAAGATGGTGAAGTTTCATTGCTGGACGATGAAGAGCTGCCATTATTGCTGCCAGACCTCGAAAAATTTATTCCGGGTGATTCGGGTGAATCTCCTTTAGCTAATGCTACTGAATGGTTACATGTAACTGATAAAAATGGCCGTAAGGGCAAGCGTGAAACCAATACCATGCCTCAATG
>DASRQG010000471.1:0-2941 GCA_035645995.1 Mariniphaga sp.
TTCAGTTACTCCTCAAAATGAACCATTGAACAGAGGAAATTCTGCATCGTTGTTTATGGGTTGGGAAGAACAATTGGAATTTGTAAAAAATCACCTTGTCCCGCAATTCAAAGAAGCTTCACTGAATACTAAAATTTACTTATTCGACCATAACTATAATTACGACAACATGCCGGATCAGAATGATTATCCGGTAAAAATTTATGATGCCGGAATTGATGAAGAAGTTGTTGCAGGTGCTGCGTACCACAACTACGGTGGCAACAAATCAGAGCTTTTGGATATCCACGAAAAACATCCCGACAGAGAACTCGTATTCACGGAAACATCAATAGGCACATGGAATGATGGCCGTAATCTGGAGGTTCGATTAATTGATGACATGCGTGAAGTTGCCTTGGGAACAGTTAATAATTGGTGTAAGGGAGTAATCGTATGGAACCTTATGCTTGACAGTGAAAGAGGACCCAACCGAGAAGGAGGTTGTCAGACCTGCTATGGAGCAGTAGATATTGATAAATCTAATTATTCTTCCATAACACGAAATTCGCACTATTACATTATTGGCCATCTTTCTTCAGTTGTTAAACCGGGAGCTGTCAGAATTGGAACCTCAGGTTTCTCAGATTCAGGCTTCATTTATTCTGCTTTTGAAAATACAGATGGTACGTATGCATTCGTATTACTGAACAGCACTGCTTCATCTAAAATGATAACACTTGATGATAACACAAATCATTTCAGTTATGAAGTTCCTGCAAAATCAGTTATCTCATATCGATGGAAAAAATAAAATATAAATGCTATGAAAAACACTATATTTTTAATTTTTGGGGGTTTATTTCTGTTCTTACTATCTTGTACCGATGAAGTTACAGAAATTCAACCCAAAGGAAATCCGGTACTGGAAGTAGAGGACCAGTTTTCAAATGTACATTTTGGAGACGAACTACCATTTACTGTTACTGTAAGCGATGAGATTCCACTTTCAACAGTAACTGCAATTTTGTATTTCGGTGAAGAAGAAGTATCGAGAACAACAATTCGTACTAAGGAAAACGGTGAATATACCGGAACGATAACAGTTCCTTTCGAAAAGGACATACCAAACGGAACGGCAACTTTAGAATTTGTTCTTCTTAACACAACAATGAAAAGCGTTAAGCAGACAGTTGATGTACCAATTACCCGTGCACAGTACCCTTATCTCATTTTAGTAACAGCAGATGCTTCATATCCCATGCTGCCAACAGGAGTACCAAATGAATATGCAGCCACCGAAGCATTCCCTTCAACCGATTTACCTGCATACATAAAAACTCCGGTATTGGATGAAAAAGGTAATGAAATTATATTTGGTTGGGAAGCAGGTGCAGTAACAGATGGCGTTTCTGAATTTATCCCTTATGTTAGTCCTGTAAGTGGAACCTTTTCAGTAACGTTTAATACACTCACTTATGAAACCGGCCCGTTTTTCGAAATATTATTAAATGGGCAAAAGATGAACATGGCAGATAAAGAAAATTATCAACTCGATGTTGATCTGACACAAGGTGAGGAAGTATCAATTGAAGGTATTGAAAATATTGATGAATGGTGGATTGATGTTGACTTCTTTAATGAACAGGAACCAGGGAACTATAATTTTGTGCCTATCACAGGAAGGTACAGAATGACTGCAAATTTACCTTTAAAATATTTCAGAGTTGAAGTATTGGATGATGATTCGCCGGCTAAACTTAATGAAGATGGGACAGGAACAATTTGGATAATCGGAGAACGTATTGGAAAACCTTCTGTTGCCGAGCGTGAAGTTGGTTGGGAACCTTCCCGGGCACTCAGTTTGGCTCCGATAGGAGATAAGAAATACCAAATAACTGTTGTTGCGGGAGAAACTATCAATTCAGATGAAATCAACTTTAAATTCTTCCACCAAAAAGATTGGGGAGGTGAGTATGGAAGCGAGACTATCAGCACCAACAGTGATATAATATTTATAGGGGATGGTGAAAATGGCAGAGATAACGGGAACCTGGGTATTCTGCCCGAAATGACACTGGAAGATGGAGCTACCTATGTTTTTGTAATTGATGTTTCAGCCGGAATAGAGCAGGCGGTATTAACGGTTACAAAATCGAGCCCGGAAGAGTAGATTAAAATGGAAGAACCCCTTCAAATGAAAGTACATCAATTGAAGTGGGTTTTCTTAAATATATTAATTAAAACAGAGGAATGCCGGAATAGCATTGCTCTGTTTTAATTAATAAGCATTTTAATCTTTCAAATTGAAATCTTCTATTACTATCTCATACAGATAATATTTATTTGATTTAACGGATTGGATAACGCCGCCATTATAAATCAAAAAATATAAAAAGAAAAAATGTCTGGCTAACATGACCAGCCGAAAGACGATCAGGCAGGTAAATTATCCTTTATGTTTTACATATAGGGTGCCTTCATCAACTCTAACTCCTCTTTTAGGAATTTGGCTGTAAATGATTTTTTGTTTTTTATAATTTCCTCCGGGGTACCTGAACAAAGTATCCTGCCACCATGTTTCCCGCCTTCCGGACCTAGATCTATAATATGATCCGCCACTTTGATGACATCCATATTGTGTTCGATCACAATTACAGTATTCCCTTTTTCCACAATCTTGTTCAGTACATCGAGTAATACCCTGATATCTTCAAAATGCAAGCCTGTTGTAGGCTCATCAAGAATATAAATAGTTTTTCCCGTATCACGTTTAGCCAGTTCGGATGCCAGTTTTACACGTTGCGATTCACCTCCCGACAAAGTAGTTGAAGACTGGCCCAGTGTAATGTAACCCAAACCAACTTCCTGCAAGGTTTTTAATTTTGTCACAATTGAAGGAATACTCTCAAAAAACTCAACACCCTGGTTGATGGTCATATCGAGAACATCGCTAATAGAT
>DASRQG010000472.1:0-10772 GCA_035645995.1 Mariniphaga sp.
TTCGCTTGGGCGGTGAGTTGCATTTTCATTATGATTTACTCCCGAATATAAAAACAGGAGCTATAGTAAATTATATCTGGTCTGAACAATTATCGGGTAGCAAAAAAGGTTTTACACTGCCATTTTCACCCCCAACCTCAACATTAATTCATTTCAGGTATCAACCGGTTAACTTGAATCATTTAAAAAATCCATTCGTAGCAGTCGACTTAAATATCGTAGCTTCACAAAACAACATAGTACCACCTGAAGTAAAAACACCGGGTTATTTTTTGTTAAACATGTCAACCGGCACAGATTTAAAAATCGCAAATCAAAATTTTACTTTCAATCTACAGGTACGAAACTTGCTGAACAAAGTTTATTTTAAACATACAAGTTATTATAGACTCATAAACGTTCCCGCACCTTCACGAAATATTTCGGTAGGTATTAATTATCAATTTTAAAAAGAAAATATTAAATGTCCCATATCAGAAAACATTAAAATATACATCATCATTAATTCAAAAAATATCCGATCATGAAACAGACAATTTTATTATTTACTCTATCAGCATTTCTTTTCACAGCATGCAGTAAGGATGAAATCGACCAGGAACAGCCAGTAATTAATATGACGGCTGCAGTAGGCTTCCCCCAAAACTGTGATACACTGTGGGCTGGTGATAGTTTTACTTTTACTGCTTTATTTACCGACAATCAAGAGCTGGGTTCTTTTAGTATCGAAATCCATGAGAACTTTGACCATCATGCACATTCTACCGAGACTGAAGCTTGTGAATTAATGCCTGAAAAGGAGCCTGTAAATCCGTTTCAGTTCCTCAACGACTTTTCCATTCCCCAGGGACTGACAAAATACGAGGCAGGCATCACAATCAACATCCCCGACTCCGTAAACAACGCCCCAATAGATGCCGGCGATTACCATTTCTTCATCAGCCTCACTGATCGTGAAGGTTGGTCAACACAAAAAGGTATTGCTCTAAAAATCTTGCATAAACAACCATCCACATAACTTTGAATTCATAACCAGATATCCCAAAAAATAACCCTGTCAAATCGCCACTACTTTATTTTTAAGTGTTTCGAAAAAGATAGCTTTTCGGATAATTTTCTAAAAGAACAGTGTTAAATTTTTCATTCCTCTGCTATACCTGACCCATACTATGTCCAGTCCCAATTGAATTTGGTCTGGACGAAGTATGGAGAAAATATAGAGAATGAATCATGAAAATTTAGAAAGATAGAAATTCAGAATTTTAAAAAAGCCGGCAGAAAAAAATTCTACCGGCCTAAAAAAATCTCCATAAAACAAAATACAATACTAAATAATCCTCTCTTGATGGCCTACTCTTTCTCTCAACTATCGCGTTAATAATTCAGTTTTTCGTGCAAGGGTATAAATAGAAACTACCAAAGCCAGGGCAGCCAAAACAAGTATGCTCCACTGATAAAAGGAAGTATTAGCAGGGGGCCCTGCTGCATATACCTTAGCTTGTCGTGCTACAGACTCCCCTTCAACGATAACTTTACCTTCCATATAAGGATGCGGTGTACACATATAGGTATATTCCCCCGGTGTGGTTATAGTTTTTTCATAGCTTTCAGCATGGGCTATCAAATCTGAATAAAATATTTCAGGCCCTTCACGTACCACTACATTATGGATTCCGGAGAATTCACCTTCCATAAAAGTAAAGACATCTTCATTAATCCACTTTATTTTTGTGCCGGGAGCAACTTGGACCACTTTCGGATCAAAAGAATTACCAATTATTCGAATTGTGACCTCTTTTGTATCCCCGTTATAAACTACCGGTACATCAACATCCTCAGATCCAATACCAAAAGGTGTAATTGTTCGGGAAGCCTGATTTCGATATTCTTCCATTTCTGCACCTGTATATGCAAATCCCTCAGCCATTATTGGCTCTGTTGGTTCAGCATTGGCATCACACACCAGAAAACCAAGGGCACCTCTGTCGGTTGAACCAACAGCATGGGAAAGCATCAGATAACTTCCCTCATCAGGAGGTAACCTAAACTCAATGGTCCAGGAATCAGAGGGACCAGCAGTTACAGATTGTCCACCAACAAACTTATTTTCAGGATTCCCCTGCCAATATGCAAAATCCCATACGATTCCAACAATATGAAAAGTGGATACGAGATTTGGCCCTGCATTCAGAAAATTAATACGTACATAATCCCCTGGCTTTCCCACTATCGGTTCTTCAATATATCGAAATAACTTGCCGTTAAAAGCAGTGTACATCGGTTTTCCCTGACCATCCACCGCATCCTTGCCACTTGCATAATATTCATGCTGAACCAGGTTAATTTCTATATCAGGCTCTTTATTCAGTATCCGCTCCAGTTCAAATTTCTTTTTCGGTTCCACCACTATCATTCCATATTGTCCAAAAATAATATGCATGGGTATGGCATGGCCACCGGGGGCACAATGATACATATACACCCCTGGCGTATTGGCTTGAAATACAACTGTTGCACTATCGCCAGGTGGAATTTTCCCCAAATATTTAGAGGTTTGAGAATACACTGCATGTACTGAAGCTCCATGTGTAATGTTACCCTTATTAACAAACGTAAGTGAAACAACTTCACCTTCCTGAACCACTACATTAGGCCCAGGAATACGGTTGTTGACTGTAAAACCTTTATAGATAACTCCATTGCCAATATAGGTATCATTTTCTTCAAGCGTAAGCGTAATAAACTTATCGGGTTTTGTATCCTGAGGAACATAACTGGTTGCAGGAATAGCAAGGTTTTTATCTCGCCGCATAATATCATTAAACTGCAATCCCTGAAGGCTGTTAGACCCTGAAGGTTTGGCAGGTCCCTTTGATGCTATAACTTCTGGATGATTGGATAAAATTTCAGATAAAGCTTTAGGGTCAATATCAGCAACAGTAAGATTATTCATTGCAAGCACTTCATTAACCCATTTTACCGGAGATTCTCCTTTTGATGATTGCGCAGCAATAGATGCCCGGAGCTCTTTTGATTTTAAGCTATTAATTTCTGTTTCCGAAAGCAATCCATCCAGAAAAATACGGTTACAGGCTTCACAAGCCATAGCATCAGTGGCAGAAAACATTAAAAAAACGATGAGGATTCCGGGAAAAAACAGATTGTGTAATTTTATCGATTTCATATGAATGATTTTTTTTATAAAGGCAGTATGGAATGTGCATGTGGTAAATTCATCTTATTTTTTAATCATTGCAACATGCAAGTTTCATATTCCTGACTTCGTAGCTAAAAATTAAAAACACCATTTTATTACATTAATTTTCAGAATATTTCTTACCCCATTATTATCATCACAACAACAAAATCATTTAATATTTTTAGTGTTGATTATTACAATATATATTCTGACAACAAAGCTAATAAAATTTACTAATGGACAAAAGGACTTTTTAGTCTTTTAGTAAATTAATTTACATTTTTTTTGATAAGAATGTTTTATTTTATATGCCATGAAAAAGTGAAGTCAGACAAGTGCTATATGCACACTCAATCAAGATTTGGCTGTCAGTGCAAATTGAGCATTATCGAACAGACACAATTGAGTATCTATTGCTTTTCTGCGGCTGCTAACAGATTTGGAAAGCATCAGTCTTTTCAGGTTTTCGGGAGGCAGGTCTGTTTTAAGAGCAGCCGGTAATTCATTAGTTTTGATGAAGTATCGTGCCCGTTTCAATACCACACCTATCTTTTTCAAATGCTCAAGTGTTAATCTTCGGTGCCGACGTGCCTGAATAATTCTTTGAGCCGACTGTACTCCTACCCCCGGAATTCTAAGAATCATTTCATAGTCTGCTGTGTTTATATCAATCGGGAATAGGTGCAAATTACGTAATGCATAACCCAGCTTTGGGTCGACATCTAAATCAAGAAATGGGTGATCTTCAGAGAGGATTTCCTCTGCTTTAAACTTATAAAATCTCATCAGCCAGTCACTTTGATAAAGTCTGTTTTCACGGATCAGCGGTGGTGTATGAACAGCTGGCAATCGCTTATCGTAATCATTTACAGGAATATATCCTGAATAGTACACACGTTTTAGATTTTGTTGCTGATACAAGTTCGATGACAAAAGTATAATTTGGCGGTCTGTTTCGGGGGATGCCCCAACAATAAGCTGTGTACTTTGACCGGCGGGTGCAAATTGAGGAGCTTTACGAAACTTCTTTCGTTCTACTTTACTCTCAGTAATAGCCTGACTTATTTGATTCATCGGGTTGATGATACCGTTGAAATTCTTTTCCGGTGCAAGTTTTTTGAGATTTGGTTCGGTAGGAATTTCTATGTTAACACTCAACCTGTCGGCATAAAGTCCCGCCTGATGTATGAGTTCTTTACTGGCATCGGGTATGGCTTTCAGATGTATGTACCCATTGAAATTTTCTTCGAGACGAAGTTTCTGTGCCACCAGAATCATGCGATCCATTGTATAGTCAGGATTTTTAATCACTCCTGAACTCAAAAACAACCCTTCGATATAGTTTCGACGATAGAACCCAATCGTTAGGTCTACAATTTCTTTAACTGTAAAAGTTGCTCGCGGACGATCATTACTTCTCCGGTTAATGCAATATGCACAGTCATAAATACAACTGTTAGACATCAGAATTTTAAAAAGGCTGACGCAACGGCCATCTTCGGTAAAGCTATGGCAGATGCCGCTGGAGACACTGCTACCAATTCCATTTTTTACATTTGAGCGGTTGCTGCCACTTGATGCACATGACACGTCGTATTTAGCTGCATCAGCAAGGATATCCAACTTCTGCTTCACATTATGATGCTCCATATGACTATATTATAATCATTATTCTCTGCTATAATATAATCAAAATGATTAATAAAGCTATAAAGCATCAATTGTATTATCGATATTTTAAAGCAGGGAGTACCTAAAAGAGACAAGAATTAGATTTCGTATTCCGGCCTCTGGTCATTATTCTTTTCGGGGGGGTCCTTTCTTAGAAATGCTATAAGATTTTCAAGAGCTTCACGAAACGAATGAGCACTTTGCTTAAAAGATCTTTTAGCCTCTTCCCAACTCGGATCATCACCTTCACGTGCCTGCCGGCTTTTATTTTCGAGAATGGATTCCAAACGTTTTATTTCTGCCAGTATTTCCTGAAACTTTTCCTTCGACTTACCTTTAACTTCATCTTTTCTGGAATCGAGATCATCAATGGCAGCAAATAAATCATCGATACTCTTCTTTATCCGGTCTCTGATTTTATCCTTTTCCATATTCTGTCGTATTTGTATTTTGAAGATTGAATGGCAGGTGCTGTTCAATTAATCCCTTCATGACTTTTTTCTGACTGAAAGAATTATCATAAATATATAAAACCGCAATAATAATTGCAATAGCAACAAACCCGGATAACCCGGTAATACCAACTGTTAAATCGTCACCACCTGCAACCATAAACATTGCCAGAGCACCGATAGCATTAATGGTACCATGTAATACTGATGCAGCTATAACTGATTTTGCCCGGATTGTGATATACATAAACACCGGGCTCAGCAAAATACACCATGCAACCATCATAAATATTCCTGCTATTGGATGTTGCGGATAATTATGTCCCATGGCGATAATGGGTGCATGCCATATACCCCAAATGAATCCAATAAGTATTGATGCTTTCCAAAAATTCAAGTGACTAAACTGTCGGGTGAGGAAGCCTCTCCATCCGAGTTCCTCCCCAAATCCCGCTACTGCATTTATTGTTATACCTGCAAACATTCCCTGCAACAAGATGAACCATAATGGAGAAATAGCTGTAGATTCAAACTGTTTCCGCATTTCTTCGATTTGCTCGGGGGGGAGCATATTTTCATATCGGTTCAAGATTCCTTCCGAACCTGGAGAAAAAGATACACCCGGTAAGAATAAACTAACAATAATGGTTAACAGAACAACCAACAAAGGAAGCACCCAGGCTATAAAAAACCACTTGTTAATTTTGAAGGAAATTAATAAGCGATCAATAATATTCTCTTTATAAACAACTTTTTCAACAAAAAGAACACTTAACATGGGTACAAACATATATATAACGGTAATTGCAAAACCGCCAGCTGATGACAAGTCTCCATTAAAAACATAAAACAAACCGGCTATTAGAAAACTGACTCCAATAGTAATAAGTAAGAATAAATTCGTTCTGCCGATATATTTCATAAAAGTTAGTTTATTTTTTTTCGATCAAAAGTTAATATAAAATAAAGATGTACATAAACAGTTTTAATGCTAATTAAGTTCTCATAACAGACTCCACCATCAACAACAAAACCATTTTGGTTTCTAAAGGATATTAATAAATCAAAAAAAACATAGCAACAATATTATTTAATTGGTGCTACAAATATTATATAAATCTCCAGTTTTATATTATTCTGCAATTTAATGATTATTTATGTATTTTTAGGTTTAGATATAAAATCATAATAAACATATTCTAAATGGGAAATCCTGTAAAGCGTTTTGGAACTGCCCCTGTTTTTTTCACAGCAATATCTACCATATTGGGAGCCATTCTTTTCTTACGGTTTGGTTATGCAGTTGGCACTTTAGGCTTATGGGGATCGCTGTTAATCATATTTCTGGGACACATGGTTACTATACCTACAGCCCTTGCAATTTCTGAAATTGCTACAAACAAACGTGTTGAAGGAGGTGGTGAATATTTTGTGATTTCACGGTCATTTGGACTAAACATTGGAGCTACAATTGGCATGGCATTATTCCTGTCGCAAGCTATAAGTGTAGCTTTTTACGTAATTGCGTTCACTGAAACCTTTGAATTTTTATTTAATTTTTTCCTTAACAAATACGATTTATGGATTCCACGACAGGCAGTAAGTATTCCCGTAATGCTTATTCTGGCATTTCTTATCATTAAAAAAGGTGCTAATTTGGGTGTTAAAGCCTTATACTTCGTTGTGGTAATTTTGGTGTTTTCGCTTATTATGTTTTTCCTGGGAAATACCGGGTACGGAGAAACAACATCATTTAGTTTATTCTCAGCACAACTTAAAAATCCCGGTCAGTTTTTCACAGTATTTGCTATTGTATTTCCCGCTTTTACAGGAATAACAGCAGGTGTTGGATTATCGGGTGATTTAAAAAAACCATCGAAGTCGATTCCCTTAGGCACTATGCTCGCAACGGTAACAGGAATGGTAGTTTATGTTTTGGTAATATGGAAACTAACGACATCTGTATCTGCTGAAGATATGTTGGATCAACAATTGATTATGGCAAAAATTGCGCTGGGAGGAGCAGTGGTCATACCTTTAGGGTTGGCAGCATCTACCATATCATCAGCACTGGGATCAGTTATGGTAGCACCCCGTACGCTTCAGGCTCTGGCTTTAGATATGGCATTTCCTTCGACACGAATTAACCGGTGGCTAAGTAAAGCCCGTGCAAAAGACAATGAACCAATCAATGCATCTCTCGTAACAGCAATAATTGCTTTTATCTTTGTTGCACTAGGAAATGTTGATGCAGTTGCTTCTATTATAACGATGTTTTTCATGGTTACCTATGGCTCATTATGCCTCATCTCTTTCTTGAATCATTTTGGGTCTTCTCCCTCTTACAGACCATCCTTTAAATCAAGATGGTATATCTCTCTGGCAGGATTCATAGCTTCGGTATGGGTAATGTTTAAAATAAGTACCTCTTTTGCATTATTGTCATTAATTTTCATTACAGCCATTTATCTATATGTCGACAATTATCATAAATCACGACAAGGTTTTGCCTCCATCTTTGCAAATGCATTATTTCAGCTTAACAAGAACCTACAGGTGATGATTCAAAAAAAACAGACCAAAAAGGAAAAAAAAGAATGGCGTCCGAGCGTGATCTGTATTTCTAAAGATTCCTTCAAACGTGATAAAGCCTTTAAGTTATTGAACTGGATTTCCTACAAATATGGATTTGGCACCTACCTTCATCATATTGTAGGTTATTATTCAAAATATACAGCAGCACAAGCGGGAGAAGAGCTTAAAAGATTACTCGAACATGTAGAATCGAGTGAAAATCATGTTTATATTGACACCCTTATCTCTCCCTCGAACACTTCAGCCATAGCACAAGCTATACAAATCCCGGGCATAGCCGGAATGGAAAACAATATGGTACTTTTTGAATATGATAAACATCAGCCTTCGAATCTTGAGGAAATTATTGACAATTTTGCATTGGTAAACTCAGGCGATTTTGATATCTGCATTCTTGGAAGCAGTAACCGCGAAATTCCCTATTCAAAAGGCATTCATATATGGATCAATTCTTTAGACACCGAAAATGCTAACCTGATGATTTTACTTGGATTCATTATTCTTGGGCATCCTGATTGGAAAAATGCCAGGATAAAAATCTTCAACCTCTGCACTGCCGATGAATATGAAAAGACGAAAAAAGCCATGGCTGAACTGGTACTCACCGGCAGATTACCTATATCGGACAATAGCATACGCTTAATGATTAAGGATGAAAACATTTCGGTGAAAGCTATGATCAATCAGCAGTCCAGAAATGCTGGTCTTACCATGATAGGCATACGTGAAGAACTAGTCAAACATGAAAAGCAACAACTCTTTGAAGGTTATGACGGCCTTGGAACCATACTTTTTGTGAATTCTAAAGATAATAAACCCATAGAATAATGGCAAGATTTATTAAAAGTCGCAAGAACTCACATGGTACGATGCCTGGTTCCCTAATTTTTATTGGGAACAAGAAAATGGAGAAGAGTGTTATCCACATGATCATTTACAGTAAAGAAAATATCTCAGAACAAATTCTAGACCGTGTTGAAGATATCCCTTCTGTAGTACCGGCAGGATCAGTAATGTGGGTGAACTTTTATGGCTTACAAGATACTGAACTCATAGGTAAAGCCGGAGAACGATTTTCAATTCCTCCCCTTGACATGGAAGACATTTTGAATACAGATCAACGTCCAAAATTGACAGGAGAAGAACATAACCTTACATTTTTTCTTAAAGTATTGGAATTTCATGAAGATTCAAATAAGGCTACCGGAGACCAGGTGTCCATTGTAATGGGAGATAACCTTGTAATTACGTTTCAGGAGAAGCGTGGCCATCATTTTGATCCTGTCAGGGAACGCCTCAGAAACGGACGCGGCCGAATACGTCAGCTGGGAGCCGACTATCTTGCCTACGTTTTGTTGGATACAATAGTTGATAGCTATATTTATACCATCGAACAACTTGGATCCATTATAGAAAATGCGGAATATGAGGTTCTGCATAATTCCTCAAAGTCTATACTTGAACAAATTTACCGTTTTAAGACAAACATCAGTTTTGTCCGAAAATCAATTTTCCCTTTAAAGGAAATGATGTTAGTGCTTAATAAAACAGAATCCAAACACATGCAAAAAAAAACTTTCGCCTATTTAAAAGACCTGAATGATTTAACAACACAAGCTTTGGAAACAGTTGAAATATATCACAATATGACTGCGGACTACCTGAACATCTACCACTCTAATGTAGCAATCCGTACTAATGAAGTAATGAAGGTACTAACCATCTTTGCATCCATATTTATTCCTTTAACCTTTATAGTCGGTGTTTATGGTACCAATTTCGATTATCTTCCGGAGCTTCATTATCAATTTTCTTACTTTATAATGTGGGGAATAATGATTCTGATTGCAATGGTCATGCTTTATTATTTCAAACGCAAAAGATGGTTCTGAAAACAGCTCTAATGTCAAGTTATAAATTTACACTCATATTCATTGATAAAATAAAATTTTGTAAATTCCTGATCATAACAAAAACTTAATGATAAGATTTCAACATTATTTGGCAGAATCAATGGGTTTAACACCTGATTCAATAAACAAAATATTTTTGTCTCTGGCTTTCATTATTTTGTTATACCTGTTTCAACTAATGGTACTACAAATAGTATGGCGACAAACAAAGAACGTTAGAACCCGCTATCAGTGGAAACGTACCCTTTCGTTTATTCTTCCTTTTGTTGGTCTTGTAATCATTGTTGCTATCTGGAGTGAAGCTTTCAGACAATTTGGTGCCTTCCTGGGACTTTTTTCTGCGGGATTGGCCATCGCATTAAAAGATCCTCTGACAAATCTTGCCGGATGGTTTTTCGTTATAGTCAGGCATCCTTTTGTGGTAGGTGATCGGATAAAAATAGGTAAACACGCCGGAGATGTCATAGATATCCGGCTTTTCCAGTTTACAATCCTCGAAATAAACAGCTGGGTAGAAGCCGACCAAAGTACAGGACGGATCATCCACATTCCTAATGGAAGAGTATTCACTGACCCACAAATTAATTACACTACAGGGTTTAACTATATCTGGAATGAAATACATGTTCGGATTACATTTGAAAGTAATTGGGAAAAAGCAAGGCTAATTCTTCAGGAAATAGTAAATAAACGTGCAGAAAACATTGACAGAGATGCAGAAAGGGAAATATTTGAAGCCAGTAAGAATTTCATGATTCATTATACTCATCTAACCCCATATGTATATACCGAAGTTAAAGAGTTTGGCATATTATTAACCATCAGGTACCTTTGTAACCCCCGAAAGCGAAGAGGAACAGAAAATGATATCTGGAAAGATGTATTGACTGAATTTCGCAACCATAAAGATATTTGGTTCGCATACCCAACTACCCGTTTTTA
>DASRQG010000473.1:0-6081 GCA_035645995.1 Mariniphaga sp.
TTCTGAAAGGTGATACTGATTTTTTATGTTTACGTTTGGCTCCCGCCGGTTTTGTAGTTTTGATTGCCATTTTCCTTCCCTGATGTAAATAAGTCTGCAAATTTAACCAAATTATTTAGGTGCCCTTTCCCTTTTCCTGTAATTAAATGCTTCGATGCATATTCCTTTTTCTACTTCTGCTACAATTATTTATTAGCATAGCGTAATATATACAGTCTGTCCTTTTTGTAACTTAAAAGCAACCTGATTTATTGTTTGTCAGGCAATTGATAATAAAAGTAAAAGGCATTCTGTTTTCTTCCGGTAACATTAAAATATGGTATATTCTTCATCATAACTTTTTATTGTAGCTTCATCAGGTAGTCTGCAATGTATTGATCTTTTAATTTTGATCTATATTGCTGAATGTAGCGTGGATGTTCAAGCACGACAACAGAGTCAAACAGCTTTTCTTTTTTATTGATCCTTTCTACATAAGTTGCATTTTTCTTACCCAGGACATAACACTTATGGGTGTTTGCCCCAAAAGTGATTTGTTTTTTCAGACTATCAACACAGAAAGATTCTATTGCTGCATATAGCGCTTTATAGTCGTAGTAGTTACAATTAACCCAATTGCCTTTGTCGTTTCGCACAATAAATCCTAAAGGACTTAAGGAAGTTATAAAAAAGGACTTGTAGAATTTTTCGGGGCCTCCGAATTTATCAATCATGTCATACATAAATACAGACGAAGGTTCGTGGGTTGAAACTGATTGGATGTCAATTTTACATACCTCTTTCAGTCGTTTGGTGTCGGTGAACGGAATGCCTGTTACGCCGGCTCCCAATCTACCGGGATTGATGCCAATTATAAACTTTCTTTTCTCCGAATCGTTATAAAATTTTTCATAAAACTTCCTGGAAATAGACAGTATCTCCTTGTTTTCTTTAAAAGGATTCATGGCTTTAATTCTGTCAGGCAACCTGCCCTCAAAAGAAAGTTCCTTGTTGAAATTGATAACTTTGTTTGCAAAGGTTGTCATTCTAAATACTTTTAGGGGTGCAATTTAAAAAGAATTAAACAACTTTTCCAAAATCCTGTGGGAAGAGGAATTGGTCATGTTTTTATATTTCCTCCGGCACCTGTTGAAAACTCTATCAGTCTTTTTGATGTTAAAGGATAGACAATGTTCAGCAATTTTTAAAGATTGTATAAAATGACGGATGAATGAAAATCAGGAATGAACAGGTAACAGGATATATTAACCAGGCTTCCGATGAACAACGTAAGATAATGGAAACGGTGCGGGATCTGCTTCATGATTCCATCCAAGGGGTAAGGGAAAAGTTTAGCTGGAGCCTTCCGGTTTTTATTAATGGAACTGATCTGGTATATTTTAAAACTGCTAAATCGTACGTAACAGTTGGTTTTTTTAATTTCAATAAACTTACTGATCCTGATAGTTTGCTGGAGGGAACCGGGAAAGCTATGCGGCATATTAAAATCAGGAAACATGAGGAAGTGAATAATGAACTGTTGAAACGATGGCATTAAGAGCTTGTATCCTGAATCTGGATTAAAAAGTAATAACTTCAATTATAAACACACATGGGACGAATTTCAAAGAAAACAGAGGTTAGCCTGAATGTCAGGGAAACATTCAATAAGTTTGTTGTTGAAATCAATGACTGGTGGCCTTCAGCGTACACGTGGTCGCAAAATGTACAGCATGAAATACTTATAGATTTAAGAAAAGATGGCTTATGCAGTGAGATAGGGCCATTTGGTTACAGATGTGACTGGGGAAGGGTTACCGATTTTGAGGAAAATACTTTTATTGAAATGAAATGGCAGATCGGGCCTCATCGTGAGCCAGTTCCTAATCCTGATAAGGCAAGTGATCTGTTAATTGAATTTTCGGAAGGAGATGAGGGAACCTTAATTGTTCTGCAACATTTCAACTTCGGGAATCATGGAAATGGCTCAGAAGATTATAGAAACAGTATGGATTCAGATCAGGGTTGGTTGTATATACTTGATTGCTTTAAAAAATTTTGTGAGAGGATAGAAAATCCGACGGAAGTTCAGGAATAGATAACATCTAAAGGAGAATAAGGTCAGTAGAATGCAGGGAAAGCCGTTTTGCGGGTGTTCTATTTTTAAAGTTTTACTGATAGATGATGATCCTGGTAAGCTACAATAGCCTTGATTGTCAAACGTTTCTATTAATGTGATTGTAGCCTGCAGGATTCATGCTGAAAAAGTCCTCGGTATTATCTGAACAGCAAAAGGTTTTCTATTTTGATTTTCTTTGTACTTTAGTGATTCAAATAGTCGGTTATGCAACTTGGAAATTCTACTGTTTAAATGTCCTATATCATTCTGATAGCAGCTTTTAATGCATTCTTTTTTACTGCACTTTTATTGCAAAAGAAAAAGGCATTGCACGATAAAATTCTGATTGCATGGTTGATCTACCTTGGAGTTTATACAGGTGCCTATGCCTTATTTTCTGATTCATTGTTTACTGATTATCATCTACTTTCGGCAGCGTTTATATCACTGTTGTTACTGCACGGCCCATTAATGTATTTTTATGTATCGGCATTGGCTGATCAAAGCTTTAAAGTAGACAGGAACGCACAACTTCATTTTATACCTTTCGTGCTGTTTAATATTTACCTGTTGGCAAGCTTGTTTTTGCCTGAAACTTCTAACCGCATAAGACTTGATCATGTGGAAACAGAAGAACCGGTACCGGTGGTGTTTAATATCTTCCTGTTATTGACAGTATTGTCGGGGCCAGTATATTTTGTGCTGGCGATAGGTTTGTTTAAGAAACTTCATCTAAACCTGGTAAATAATTTTTCTGCAACTGAAAGCCGCAATCCTGAGTGGCTTAAAAAACTTGTTATATTATTTGGTACGGTTTGGACCATATTGATAGTAGCAGCGGCCCTGCATCATGTATTTCATTTTTATACACTGCAATTTTGTACCGATGGACTTTTCCTTTCATTATCTGCTTTTATAATTCTTGTAGGTTATTTTGGCCTCAGACAAAAAGAAATATTTATCCAGTATCCGGATAAGGCTGAAGCTTATGTTACAGAGCCGGAGCAAAAGTATGCAGCTCCACTTTTAAAGGAGAACGAGGCTGAGGCGTATATTGGGCAACTAAGGGATTTGATGAAGCAGGAAAAACCTCACCTTGAGGCCAATCTTACCTTGCCTGAACTGGCATCCAGGATGGACATTCCTTCACATCACCTTTCAAGGGCCATTAATGAAAAACTGGGTTTAAACTTTTTTGAATTCATTAATCGGTACCGGGTAGAAGAAGTGAAGGCAAAGCTGGATGATCCGGCCTATGAAAACTTTTCATTATTAGGTATTGCTTTTGAAAGTGGGTTTAATACAAAATCAGCCTTCAACAGAGTTTTTAAAAATCTTACGGGAATGACACCAGGCCAGTATAAAAAGCAAATTAAGGTTTAAATCCAAACCTGTGCTTACGATTCTTTCCTCGATACAGTTTATGTTGGTTATCAATGTGATGTAAAGAGGTACTACCTTAGAAAGTAGGTCGCACACCTAAATTCAGGGTCGTACATTTGCATTAGAATTTTTTAATAATCATAAAAGAATAAATGATATGAGAACTACAGACAATTTGAAAAAAGGATTTAGAAAAGTGAATTTAATAACAGTATTTTCTGTGTTGATGCTGGTGTTATTTATGGGTATTTCAACATTACCTGCTTCTGCTCACTGCGATTCGTATGACGGGCCTACCATACAAGATGCTGTTAAGGCACTTGACACCGATAATGTTGAACTTGTGCTAAAATGGATTGACAAGAGTCAGGAGGAAGAAGTAATATCATTATTTAATAAAACATACAATCTTCGGTCGGGAGATCAGGAAGTATATGCGATTGTAGAAAAGCATTTTTTAGAAACCCTGGTGCGATTGCACCGTGAAACAGAAGGAGCTCCTTATACGGGATTAAAACCTGCCGGTAGTACAAAACCGATAGTACAACTTAGTGATCAGGCATTAGCACAGAACGACATAGATGGTTTGCTTGAAAAGCTTAACGGTCATATCGGAACAATCATTCACGAGAAATACAACAAGGTAGCAAATCTCGATAAGGTGAAAGACGAATCTGCTGAAAAGGGTAGGGAGTATGTGGAGGCGTACGTTGATTATACACATACACTGGAAGCCCTTCATGATATTCTTGACGGAGGAGCAGGTCACCAACATTAATAACCGAAATTCTTAAACTCATCGGATGACTGCAGACCAGATTTATACTAGCTTTCAGGTAGATTTCCGTCGGCTGCCGGTCATCCGATGTAGTTGTTGTTTTAGTTGAACAGGAGAAACGTATATTGCGTTAAAATCTGAATCCTGCTACAAGGAGGGTTCAGAAATCAACCTAACAAATCCGCTGCCACTTGTTTAATGACTTTCATCTCAATATTCAAAAGCTTAAATACTTAAAGTCTAAAATATCATATTTAACCCCAGATCAATCTTCGTAGCTTCACATATTATCAACCTTTTTCATTCCGGAATAAACAACTGCACTCCAGGGTAGTACTTTTAAATATTCCTTCGATTGTGCCTTAACAGGATGTACCTCATTCATCTCTGAACCATTTTCCAGCCATTGTGAATCTTTAGAATCGACCAGCTTATCCCATTCATAATCCTGGAAGGGGAGGGTAAAATCAAGACTCAGTTCCGAGAAATTAAACAAGCAGGCCAGGTGTTGTTGCCCTTCAGGATTCTGTCGGTACAGAACAATTCCTGACTGTCCGATGGTGGTTGCCCTCACTTCATTTTTATTAAAGTTCAGCAATGAAGGGAGAGTCTTACGCAGGGTGATTAAATATTTATGCCAGCTCAATAAGATAGCATGTTTTCCCTTATTTCTTTGTTCCCAAAGCAGCTTTGATTTTTCAAAGGTATCTTCTGCCTGAGGGTCTGGTGGCTCAACATTCCAATTAAAACCTTCAAATTCTTTCCTTCGGCCTTCACGTACAGCCTCAACAAGGTTTTTATCACTATGGCTGATGAAATAATAGAATGGTGTATCAGCACCAAACTCTTCTCCCATAAACAACATAGGAACATAAGGTGAAAGTAGCATGGCTGCAGCGGCCACTTTTAGCTGTTCGAAATTTACCAGCAGACTTAATCGCTCAGCTCCGGCTCTGTTTCCTACAATATCGTGGTTCTGATTAAAGACGACAAAACGATTACCTGGAATACCGGCCGACGACCGCCCATGTTTACGCTTGCGAAATTCTACATAATCGCCACTATGAACATATCCCTCAGTATAAGCTTTTGCCAGCTGCTCCATGTTTCCAAAGTCGATGTAATGTTCTTTACCTTCTTTATCCAGCATTACATATAGAGCATGATGAAAATCATCGAGCAATTGTGCCGTAAAACCATACCCTCCGGCTTCCGGGTGTTGTATGATTTTAGGACTGTTTAAATCACTTTCAGCAATCGTATAAAACGGACGTCCGGCCTTTTGTTCTAAAGCTTTAATTCGGTCGTGGGTAAGCTCCCAGAAGTTAACAGCACCTTTATCATAAACCTCATGAACAGCATCGAGCCTTAAGCCGTCAACATGATATTTATCAAACCAGAATACGGCATTCATTGAAAAATAATCACGCACTCCATCCGACCATTCCTTATCAAAATTGATCGCCTCACCCCAGGGAGTTTTATACCAGTCGGTAAAATAGGGGCCAAAGTGTGATAAGTAGTTTCCTTCCGGCCCCTGATGATTATATATTTTATCAATAAAAATTGCAATACCCAGCTGATGGCATGCATCCACCAGCTTCTTTAGCCGGAATGGCCCTCCGTAACTATTTTGCACCGAATAAGGATATACCCTGTCGTATCCCCAATTTCTTGAGCCGGGGAACTGAGATACAGGCATTAGCTCCAGTGCATTAATACCTGTTTCAGCCAATTCGGCCAAACGTGGTATGATGGCTTCAAAAGTTCCTTCGGGTGTAAAGGTGCCAACATGAAGTTCATACAGGATCAATTCATTGAA
>DASRQG010000474.1:0-2232 GCA_035645995.1 Mariniphaga sp.
ACATCCATTTCAATGGGAGTGTAATTTGTTTTAGCCAGTTCGATAAGTAATCTGTGCCCTTTTTTCATGGGTGTGGGTTTAACAAGTGTTTTTCTGATGATTGTAAGGTTGGCCTTTTGAATAAACATCTGTATATCTTCGTACGACTGAAATGGAATTATCAATGCTATTCTTCCGTTTTCATTGAGCAGTTTAGAACAACAATATATTAGATCATCAAAAGGCAGGAAATCGTTATGTTTGGCTATTGCCAGATTTTCTATTTTTGATTTTTGACTGTTTGAAAAAAATGGCGGATTAGAAACGATCAGATCATATTTATTATCATTTGATTGCAGAAAGTTCTGTAAGGAGATATTAATTATTCTTATACGGTGGCTCCATGGAGAAGCAAGTGTATTATTTGTTGCCTCCATAGCTGCTTTTTCTTCGATATCGATACCTGTGATAAATGCATTGGTACGTTGTGCCATCATTAGTGCAATTAAACCGGTTCCCGTTCCTACGTCTAATATAGATGTTGTATTTTCGGTGTTAACCCATGCTCCAAGTAATACCCCATCAGTGCCTACTTTCATGGCTGCATGGTTCTGTACAACTTTAAACTGTTTAAACCGGAAGTAATTGTTTCTGCCCATTTTAAAATTCCTCAAAGATACCTAGTCCAAAAAGTGCAAAATCATATTTAATAGGGTCATCTGGATCAAAAGTTTGTAAGACATTAGTAACTTCTTCAACTGCTTTCCAATCGTTTTGTTTTCTATTAAGGATTCCTAGTTTTCTTGCCACGTTACCTGTATGTACATCCAGGGGAAGCATCAGTGCCGATTGTGGAATTCCTTTCCATAAACCAAAATCCACGCCTCGCTTATCGCTTCTAACCATCCATCTCAAAAACATATTCAAACGTTTAGCTGAAGCACCTTGGTTTACATTAGCTATATGCTTGCGTGTGCGTTCTCCCGGTATTTCAAAAAACGCTTCATGCAATTTACTCAGGGTATATTTTATTGAACCATGTTCGATATAAGTTGATTCAAATAAATGTTGTAACCCTCCGTATTTTGTATTAAGGTGTTTTAAAGCCTGGATGGAATAGGTGCAGTCGCTGCCATTAAAGGTTCGATGGACAAAGGATTGTAGCGGCTTTTTCTCTTCTTCTGTAGCATGCATCACAAAATCATGTGGATGATAATCCATCAGTTTCATTAAATGCATTGCATTTTTTATGATTGAGGTTCGCTTTCCCCAGGAGATAATTGAGGTCAAAAAAGCTGCAATTTCAATATCTTCTTTTTCAATGAAAAGTTTGGGAACCTGGATTGGATCTGACTCAATGAATTTAGGCTGATTGTATAAAGCACATTCTTCGTCGAGAAAATATTTTATTTCAGATAACGTCATAAAAATATTATCCTCTATTTTCTTCTATTATACCGTCTTTAATATGGATTATTTTATCGGAACGATCAGCGAAGTTGTCATCATGTGTAACAATAACAAAAGTCTGCCCCATTTCATCCCGAAGCTGAAATAATAAGTCATGTAATTCATCACGATTTGCTGAATCCAGATTTCCTGATGGCTCATCTGCCAGTATTACGGACGGATTATTTATTAATGCACGAGCAACAGCCACTCTTTGTTTTTCACCACCCGACAATTCGGAAGGTTTATGGCTGATACGATCTTTGAGGCCTAAATATTCAAGTAGCCTCACAGCTTCTTTTTCTACTTCTCTTTTTTGACGTCGTGCAATTAATGCAGGAATCTCTACATTTTCCAATGCTGTAAATTCAGGAAGCAGATGATGAAATTGAAAGACAAATCCTATTTCACGGTTTCTGAAGTCAGCCAGTTCTTTTTCAGATAAAGATGAAATATCTTTCCCATTGTAGTATAGGTTTCCCTCGTCCGGCTTACTTAATGTTCCAATAATCTGAAGTAAGGTAGTTTTGCCGGCACCACTGGCTCCCACTATAGAATATATTTTACCAAACGGAATTTCCAGATTGATGCCTTTTAATACCTGTAACCGGCCAAACGACTTCTTTATGTGCTCCGTTTTAATCAATCGATAGGATTATTTTCATCGTTCATGTAATCGGTTTCAGGATTGTTCGAAACCTTTTTCTTTTCCTCTAACGAAGTTGCTTCGTTAATATTCTCCTTAATCTGAGATGTTTCATTCTCAACTGTAGTCGAGATTTCATCGAGATCATGTTTTATCCG
>DASRQG010000475.1:0-6464 GCA_035645995.1 Mariniphaga sp.
CCATCGCTTTTCCTGTTAACTATTAATATTATATATGAAAGATTTGTGGTTTCATCATGCAATAATATATTCGCTTGATGTAGAATCTTTTAAGGATTCGAATAACGATGGGATAGGTGATTTTGAGGGTTTAGTCTCTCAGCTTGACCATCTTTCGGGATTGGGAGTCAATTGTATCTGGCTTCGACCTTGTTTTCCATCTCCACTTGTTGATGATGGATATGACATAAAAGATTATTATTCAATTGACCATCGACTAGGAAATCTGGGTGATTTTGCAGACTTGGTTGTAAAAGCCAAAGCCCTTGGAATGCGAATTCTAATCGATCTGGTGGTTAATCATACCTCCAATAAGCACCAATGGTTTTTAAAATCACGATCAGAAAAAGATTCTAAGTTTAGGGATTATTATATATGGAAAGAAAAACTTACAAAAAAAGATAAATCCCACGAAAACATGATTGGTGAGGAAAGTATCTGGACCTATGATAAGGAAGCGAAAGCTTATTATATGCATCATTTCTTAAAGGAGCAACCTGATTTAAATATTGCAAACCCGGAGGTACGTGAGGAAATAAAAAAAATCATGGGATTCTGGCTTCAACTTGGTGTCTCAGGATTTCGAATCGATGCGGCTCATGTTCTCGTACATAAAACCAAAGAGGAAATTTATGAGATGCTCAATGAGATGCGAGAATTCCTTACAATTAGGAATCATGAAGCAGTATTAATTGCTGAAGCCGACGTTGATATTGATAAATTACAGGATTTCTTCGGGCACAGCAACGGCAATAAGCGAATGCATCTGCTGTTTAACTTCTTTACTAATAAAAGTATGTTCCTTTCTCTTGTCCGGCAAACGGCCGAACCTTTAATTTCCGTATTGAAAAAAATACAACCTTTAGAAGGAGAATGGGTAAACTTTCTTCGTACCCATGATGAACTTAATCTTGAACGGTTGAGCGAGGATGAGCGGGAAGAGGTGTTTCAGGAATTAGCACCCGAAGAGAATATGCGAATATTTAACCGTGGTATCAGAAGAAGGCTTGCTCCAATGTTGAAAAATGACAGAAAAAGAATTGAGTTATTATACACAACCATGTTTAGTCTTCCAGGACTGCCATTAATAAATTATGGTGAAGAAATTGGGATGGGAGAGGATCTGTCTGAAGAGGGACGTAACAGTATACGTACAGTCATGCAATGGGACAATAATATTAATTCCGGCTTTTCTTTGGCTTCACCCGATAAACTGGCTCACCCTGTTATCGATTACGGTGATTATGATTATCACAAAGTAAATGTAAGTATCCAACAAAAGGATCCGGATTCTCTGCTCAACTGGATTGAACGTTTAATCAGTAAACGCCGTTATAGTCCGCAACTTAGCTTTGGGAAATGGTTTATCCTGGATAATGATGTTGAAAGTGTACTGTCGTTTTACTATAAATGGAAATATGATTTAGTAATTATTTTTCTGAATTTCTCAGAAAAGGATTGTATGGTTCATCTTTCTGAAACAGATGAGAAGTTTGAAAACCTGACTGAAATCTTCAGCAATAATTCATACGAAGAGAAAATTGATCATCTCAATAAAGGAGTGAAATTATCGGCTTATGGATACCGCTGGTTTAGAGGAACATTTTATGAATGACCTGATCATTGGGGAAAAGCCATCACCTTTTGACAGGATAAATTAAAACATATGACAAAGATTTCGTATCATAGTTCTCACGAACAATTTAGTCCTTCAAAATTGCTTAAACTTGTTCAACTAGCAGAAAAAGCTGGTTTTAAAGGCTCCCTTTCGTCCGACCATTTTCATCCCTGGAGCGATGTTCAGGGGGAAAGTGGTTTTGCATGGAGCTGGTTGGGAGCTGCACTTACCCGTACCAATATCACTTTTGGTGTTGTCAATGCTCCCGGACAACGATACCATCCGGCCATAATTGCACAGGCAGCAGCTACTTTGGCCGATATGTTTCCTAAACGATTCTGGTTGGCATTGGGTAGCGGACAGGCTGTTAATGAACGTATCACAGGCACTAAATGGCCTGAAAAGCAGGCGCGCAATGAACGGCTTCTGGAATGTGTGGAGATTATCCGTGCGCTCTGGAAAGGAGAAACAGTTACTTATAAGGGGCATGTGAGGGTTGAAGAAGCAAAGCTTTATTCACGTCCCGTTAACCCGCCTTTAATTGTTGGAGCAGCAATCACAGAAGTTACAGCCCGATGGGTCGGTAGCTGGGCCGATGCTTTAATTACAATTTCACATCCAGTTGAAAAGCTGAAGAAAATTGTTCAGGCTTTTGAAGAGGGCGGGGGGGAAGGTAAACCCATGTTTCTGAAAATGCAGGTATCGTATGATACAACCGATGAAGCAGCTCTGCAAGGTGCTTTTGATCAATGGAAAACCAATATTTTCGAGAATATTTTACAGTCGGAGCTTCGAAAACCCAAACAATTTGAAGCTGCTGCCATGTTTATGAAACCGGATGTGATGAGGGAACATGTTAAAATTTCAGCAAATCCCTTAAAACATGTTGATTGGATCAGCGAATATGCAGCGTTGGGTTTTGAGGAAATTATTCTACATAATGTGAATACAAAACAGGAACAATTTATCGATTGTTTTGGAACCGATGTTTTACCAAAATTCAAATAAATCTATTGAACTAATAAGTTTAAGTAATTTTCTGATGCAGTTTATGGAAGTACGATATTGATTATAGATCAAGTTCTTAGCTTGGTCGCCTTTGAACTTTTAGCGGATACGATGGTTCTTTCTGCCCCAGGTTAATACTTCAACGCCGGGAGAATAATGCATGCATTGTGGTTCTTTATGGATAAGACTGGAAAACCTGTCGTATTTCAGTTGATTTTCTTGTATGAATACATCATGTAATGGCCATTCCGCATGATGTACTTCATATTCAATAATGGTGTTTTGTCCATGGTCCTGAAAAAGGGCATATCGCTCAGTAAGCCATTTATCCAGCTCTGTTTTATCTAAGATTTTTTCTTGTGCCTGATACTGAAGATTTAATTCATCATTCTGATCATTATTCCGGGAAATATAATAACCTTCTTGGTGTTCTATTGAAGATGTACGGTATGGAAGCCCCGTAAATGTTTTTGCAATAAGTTTAGTAAAAGTTTTTCCTAATTCCATATTCAAAAAATAGATGCCCGGTTTACCCTTACAGGTGACATAAGTACGAATATTTATTTCATTTGAATCGGAAACTGCCGGTAACGCAGGCAGGTAACGTGGCCTCAAATTGTTTAACCTGAACACTACCAGCGATACCCATCCGTTCCCTTTATACGATTGCAGGTCTAATCCTTCGGGAAGAAAATGGTGCAACAGCTCAGGCTGTACCGGCCAGTGAAGAAACACTACTTCTTTCCACTCCTGATAGATCATCCATGGATCCTCCGATAGCGGAATAGGCCTGTGACTGCTGTCGTTCAAAATTTCCTGTGGGGTCATCGGTGTAATATTTTTAAATTTACTTGTTTAAGCTTTCAATATCTTCTTTCGAAAGTTTGAATAATTCAAAGTCGAGCATCAGGCTGTATTTCATTTCTTCATCAACCGACCGCAATGCTAACCGTGTTTCCAGGATTAATAAAATGCTGGCGGAGAATAAAGCGATGGCACCTGTAATGGGTACTGCAATTAATATCCAGTGTCTTGTCCAATCCATCAATTCAAATATGCCTATTAGCAGGCTTGAGGCTATAAAAAACATTAAGGCAATGTAAAGTATTGACATTACTTCCTGCAAAAGCATTGCTCGCCTGGTAGACCTTCTGATCTGTATGTGAAGGTTTATCTTCTCTTCGTCAGAAGCAGCCTTCCTGCCTTCTTTTATTTCTTTTAATTCACTGTAGATACTTCTTGTGCGTGATATACTTCTGCTCAGCCGCTGTGAAGTGGTCAGTGACAACTGGCCGCATGCCATAATTAACACTGCCGGAGTTATCATAGCAGTTAATAATGAAAGGACTATAGAATTTTCCTCCATAACTAAATATCAGTTCCATATGCGATTGTTCCCAGCATAGCCACATTTTTATGGCCTGTATTCATTTTTAAAAACTGTACCACCACTGGTTTGTCTGCCTCTATGATTAATGAATATTCTTTCTCCAGTACTACCGGAAAAGGATCAATCAAATCATTTACCCTGAATTTTTTAACCCGCATTCCCTTTATTTCAAGTGGATAGCCTGATACCGGTTCTTCTTCCTGATAATATACCGTCATTCTAATGGTAGTGGGTTCTTTGTTCAAATTAAGAATTGAAATCTTATCCTGACTCAGTAGTTCCGGTTCCCGGCCATTTGTTGCAAAGGGAATGTATCCCCCCGGGATTACCCATTTCTTATATCCTATTTTTCTCATTACAGATCAAAGATTTGTTTGCTTAAATGCTCATTTATGAAAATTCCTTCAGGGTCCATTTTTTGTCTGGCCCTGAGGAAATCATTTAGCCTTGGATAACAATTACTGATATCTGCAGCTTTTAAAGTATGTTTCTTTCCCCAATGCGGCCTGCCGCCATAGTGAAGAAATACAGGTTCTATACTTCTGAAAAAATCCATGATTGGATAGCCGACATTCTGATGAAGCGATATTGTAACAGTATCGCGTTCTGAGCAGGGGCTTATATAAAAATCATCTGCCTTAACGGTGCGGTATAACACGCGCCATGCAACATCCCGCCGGAACTTTTCTTTGATCATTTTTCGTACTTCCAAAAAACATTGAGGCCCAACTTCCTGAGGCAGTGCATATTCCATTTCGTCAAATTTTAAACTGCGTTCTTTAGGAAGTACATCAATTGCCCAACCTGAATATTCCTGTTGCAATTGTGCATAAGGTATATCCTGCATACCCTGTCCGGGCTCATTCAGAATACGGAGTTTTACCAAATCACTTCGGGGATACCAGTAAAAATCGAAGTTTCTGTTTTTATCCATTAATTCCTGCAGATTTTCCATACAATTATCGGTATGTGTACACCATTCTTTGCGTTCGAGTTTATATGCCTGGAGCAAATTCAAACGCATACTGGTCATTATGCCCATGGTTCCTAAAGAAACCCTTATTGCATCAAAAAAATCTTTACCGTCCTCTTCTTCTGTGAATTCTTTGATCTGCCCGTCAGCACACACCATCCGGCAACCCGAAAGCATTGAGGACAGGTTTTGTAAACCGGTACCTGTACCATGTGTTCCTGTGCTGATAGCACCTGCTATATATTGTATGTCAACATCCCCTGTATTATGAAATGAGAGGCCATGTTCTAATAGTTCCGAGCCACTTTCTTTAACAGTTAACCCTGTTCCTGTCCAGGCTTGCTGCTTTTCTTTGTCTATGCGTTCTACCTTCTTGAAATTTTCAAGTGATACTAACAATTCATCGGTCACTACAAGTGGTGATGATGAATGGCCGGCTCCAACTACCCGTATTTTTTGTTTTTTATCCAGAGCTCTAAGTACTTGCTTTTGAAGTTCTGTTTCAGTTTTTGGATGGATAAGTTTTCCCGGGGTAAATTTTAAACTGCCCGACCAGTTTGACCAAACTTTTGGCATATCCTGTATTTTTATGCTTTATTACTAATTGTTGTCGAATTAAAACCCTCTTGATTTGATCTGAAACTTTATTGAAATGCTTATAAGCATGATGTAATAATTATTCAGCAATTTTAGAATGTACTGAATGCAAGTGTTGAGGATTTTGGTAAAACGAATTGTCAATGGGGATAGACAATACTACTAACCCTTATTTCTAAGTATCTCCAGTATTTCTTCTGGTTTTGTATCCGGATTGATGTTTCCAAAGTCTCCCCGTACAATTTTTAATGCATAAATTTCTTCCTCTATTTCCTGTCGCGAACGAATTCCCATTCTTCTAAAAAGTGGTAAGGGTGGACACCATCCCTGCAACCCATGCAATAGCAGAAAGCTCATTACTATTCCACTTAAAATATTCCACCTTCTATGTACCAGTGATCCTAGTATGATGCCGATCATAGCCAATGAAGATGCATTTACCTCCAGGGTACGTTCAATGTCCCATTCTTTTTTTAAATCCTTGATACGTCCGGTTATAGCTTCTTTCGAATAATTGCGATATTTCCTTATATTCCGGAACATGTTTCTGTCAATTTGCCTGTTTATTTTCTCCGACGTATTATGTCTTACACGCCCATGTACGTTCTTAACTCCTTCTTTTTCCATATCTATTATTTTAATTGAAACAGCTGTTTAGGGTAGGAGACTTCCAGGATTAACTTTTGTAAATTTAATGAATTATACCTTTACCATCAAATTTTTTAATCCTTAAGATGCTGAATTTTAATTGGCAAATTAACTTCAAGGTGAGGTGGAAATGATACCTGAAAGTAAAAATTGTACGGGGAGACTTTGGAAACATCAATCCGGATACAAAA
>DASRQG010000476.1:0-3860 GCA_035645995.1 Mariniphaga sp.
GTACTCTGTAGTATAGATCCTTGTCGCGGAATATTGCTTCATCTGCAGGAGTAGGTGGAAATGGATTCTCAACCTGACGATTGGATACAAAATGGCTGTTATTTAAATATCTTTTATCGACTGCCCATAGGTCTATTAATATCAATACTGCAAGTACTGCAACAAATGATGTTGTTTTAAGCTTGTTTTTATGCCACAACCACAATGCACCAGCTGTCAATACAATTAAAAGAAATGATCGGAAAGCATCTGCCCTAAGCATGCCTCTTCTGTCAGCCACAACACTGTCTATCAACCATTCGGGATATACAGCTGCGTCCATTGCATTTGAAAAGTTACCTGTAATCCCAGGGAGCACAGCAAATAAAAGAGCTAATCCGGCTGTACTTATCACCGCCCACTTCAGGCCTTCAAGCCAAACTTTCTTATCCACTTTTCCTGTAAGTATGTTGTTGATTGTAATCATTCCCAACAAAGGCATCGCAAACTGAGCTATTACAAGAGTCATACTGGGTGCTCTGAATTTATTATAGAAAGGCAGATAGTCGAGCAGGAAGCTGGTAAGCCACATGATGTTACCCCCCCATGATAGAACTATTGATACGATCGTAGCAAAAAGCAGCCACCATTTATAAGCTCCCTGTACAACAAATAGCCCAAGAATAAACAAGAAAACAATTATGGCACCTACATATACAGGGCCTGAAGTACCCGGTTGATTCCCATGATACATGCTAATCTGCTGAACTACCTGCCGGGGATTCTGAATCCGGTTGGTACTTAAAGCCTCAAAGCTATGAGAGTCAATACCTGGGTTAATCTGACTGCCACCTCCTTTGTAGTTAGGGATGAGCAGGGTTAATGTTTCATCTATGCCATAACTCCATTGTACCACATAATCTTTATCCAACCCACTGGTCTTATTCTCATTATTGGAGGTAAGCTCAGAAGGCCCGCGAATCGTATGCTTTGAATATTCATATGTATTATATAAGCGAGAGAAGTTCATGCCAATCGCAATTACAGCTCCGATCGTTAAAAATAAGATAGCTTTGAGAAATTCGGGTACTTCATTTTCCCTGATAGCAAATACAAGCTTAATAATGACCAGTAGCCCTAATAGTAGAAACCCGTAGTAAGTGATTTGAAGATGGCCTGCAAGCAATTCTAATGAAAATGCCACTGAAAATAATATACCTCCGGCCAGATATTGCTTTCTGAAAGTGAGCAAGACTCCTCCGATTACCGGTGCCAGGTATGCAATAGCATTAGCTTTGGATGTGTGTCCTGCACCTATTATAATCAAAAAATAAGAAGAGAAGGCAAAGGCAATTGCCCCGGCAACACTAAGCCAACGATTGATCCCCAGGCATTTTAGCAGGATATAAAAACCAATCAGATACAGAATCAGAAAGGATGCTTCATTAAAAGTAGTCCTGAATAAAGTTTGAATAAATCTTGTAATATTGCCGGGATAAATAACCGATATGAGATAAGCAGGCATTCCGCTAAACATGTGGTTGGTCCATAAAGCCTCCTCACCGGTAGATGCCCGGTAATCGTTCAATTCTTTCGACATGCCTCTGAAATGTTGGATATCGTCCATTTCTATAGATTTCCCTTCAAGAAGCGGTGCCATGTAAACATACGTCAATACAATAAAAAAAAGGATAATACCCAATTCGATAAGAATATCGCGGAAGCCGTTTATCTTTGTCATTATAAAATGTTTTTTCTTAAAGTAAGAACAACAAAAATATACATTAAATATTTTTTAGCATCATAAATGGGCATAATCGTTCGGCAAAGCATTAAAGGTACTATTTGGTCGTATGTAGGTGTAGTCTTGGGATTTATAACCACAGGCTATCTATTCCCAAATTATCTTACCACCGACACCGTTGGATTGTTTGGTTTATTGGTTGCCTGGTCGGCATTGCTCTCACAATTTTCATCGCTTGGAATGCCGGGTATAACAGCACGTATGTTCCCCTGGTTTAGAGATTCGGGTAAAGGACATAATGGATTTCTTTTTATTGCATTAGCAGTTATGGGCATTGGGTTTATATTCTTTCTAATTTCTTACTATATATTTGCACCCTGGCTCATGGAGAATAACCTGGAAAAGTCGGCCTTATTTTCAGAATATATATACCTGCTAATCCCATTGACATTTTTTACTTTGCTGTTCCTGATTCTCGACAGCTATAACCGATTATTATACGATGCGGTGTTTGGAACTTTCCTGACTGAATTTTTGCAGCGTTTGATCATATTGGTTGTAGTTCTTCTGTTTGTTGTAAATTTAATCAGTCTTCATCACATGGTACTGTTGTACTCAGGAGCTGTTTGTGTTAAAGGAGCTGTAATGTTTTTTTATCTTTTAGCAAGAGGGGAAGTACATCTTAATCCTAAACCAAAATTTATCAGTAAAAAGCTAAGGAATGAGATGATCAATGTTGGATTCTTTAGTATTCTTACTGGTGTGGGGAGTAATGTTGTCTTTAGCATCGATAAAATAATTGTGAATCAAATGCTGGGGCTTGACTACACCGGTATCTACAATATCGCCTTTTATTTCGGAACACTGGTAATCATCCCATCCAGGCCACTATTACGTATCACAGGCACACTGATTGCCGATGCATGGAAAAAAAATGATGTTAAATTTATTGGAGAGGTGTATCATAAAAGTTGTTTGAACCAATTTATCATTGCAGCATTCCTTTTTGGAGGTATCTGGATTAATATAGACAGTATTCTTATAATTTTGGGCCCTGCATATGAGACGGGTAAATGGGTTATCTTTTTTATTGGCCTTGGATACCTTATTGATATGGCAACAGGTGCTAATTCCTTAATTATTGCCTATTCCAAATATTATCGCATGGCTTTATGGTTCCTCATGATTCTTGTTATCCTGGTAATGTCAACTATGTATTTTCTTATTCCTGTTTGGGGTATTACTGGTGCTGCAATTGCAATCGCTCTATCATTTTTGGTAAATAATTTTTTACGCTTTATTTTTCTTTACCGGAAGTTTTCATTACAACCTTTTACCGGAAGTTTTTTATTGGTATTTGTTGCCTTTATCCCTGCCTGGTTGCTGAGCAGGCTGGTTCCTGAATTGCCTTTAGTCTGGGATATTTTAATTAGGAGTACGATATTTAGTTTGGTTTACGGAGGATTGATTATAGCGCTAAAGACTTCGGATGATGTGAAGCATACACTGATAAACATATTCGAATATCTTCAGAATAAATTCAGAAGGTGATAATTAATTATAGGAGAAATAAAAAGCACCCTTTTTTGATAAGGATGCTTTTCATCTAACCGTTTACTTCATCTTTTTTATTCGTTCCATGGCTTCAATTGTATTTTCTCTGCTGGCAAAGGCTGAAAATCTGAAATAACCTTCACCTGCAGGTCCGAAACCTGAACCGGGAGTGCCAACAACATTGGCTTCATTAAGTACTTTGTCGAAAAAGTCCCAGGAGCTCATGTTATCTTTTGTCTTTACCCAAATATAAGGGGCATTCACTCCACCAAACACTTCAAAGCCTGTCTCAGCCAGACTTTCTTTCATGATTCGGGCATTTTCCAGATAGTAGCCTATAATTTCTGTTACTTCTTTTTTTCCTTGCTCCGTGTAAACTGCAGCAGCAGCTTTTTGTACCGGATATGAAACGCCGTTAAACTTTGTGGATTGACGACGGTTCCATAGTCTTTTTACAGAAACGCCTTGTCCTTCGCTGTCGTATGCTAATAACTCTTCGGGAACCACTGTAAAGGCACAACGTGTTCCTGTAAATCCTGCTGTTTTAGAAAAACTCCGGAATTCAATTGCAACTTTTTTTGCA
>DASRQG010000477.1:0-12156 GCA_035645995.1 Mariniphaga sp.
TATTGAAAATAAAAGTTGGTAAAATAAAGGGTAAAGAAGAAAACAAAAAGGCAATAGAAATTAAATAGTAACCACAGAATTAAATGATCATGAAAATATTAAATAAAATTCTTTATACTTTTCTGGCAATTGTTTTACTAACAAGTTGCGGAGATAAAAGCCAAAACAAAAGCAAAGAAGATAGTGTCGCGCAAACGGAAGAAATCCGAATGGAAAAACCGGTTGAATTGGGTATGAATGCCGATTCACTTGCAGGTAAGGTTCAGGAGCAGGCAATTGATGCTGTTGAATCATTGAATGACCAAATAGTGGCAGAAGCCTCAGAAGCTCTCGGACAAGTTTACGTGGCGCTTGACGCCCTCGAAGCGAAGGATACCAAAGGAGCTCTGGCAGCGCTTGAAAAATCAACCGGCAAGTTAAATATTTTACTGGCCCGTAAACCCGATTTGGCACTGGTACCTATTGACGTATCGGTTAAAACCGTTGATCTGGTGGCCGACCTTGAAACAATCAGGCATATAAAAAGAGCAGCAAGACAGGCCTTAAAAGAGGACTATTTCCAGGTGTTGCGCTATGAGTTAGCAAAACTGGCCAGTGAATTACAGGTTACTAAAGTTGAATTACCTTTAGCAACTTTTCCCGAAGCCATGAAATCAGCAGCGGCTTTAATTGACAAAGGGAAAACTGATGAAGCCAAAGTAGTGCTATACACAGCTCTTAACACATTAGTTATAAGCGAAGAACGCATTCCTTTGCCTATACTGAGGGCACAGGCCCTTATCGCACAGGCCAAAACCGATGATGCTTCCAATGAAGACAAAAAGAAAGAGGTACTCGAACTTCTTGACAATGCAGAATACCAGTTAATTATGGCCGAAGAGCTTGGTTATGGCGACCGCGACCGTGAATATGAAGAACTAAACAAAACCATTAAAGAATTGAAAAAATCAGTGAAAAATGATGGTGATTCTCAGGCATTGTTTGAGAAATTTAAAACAAAACTTGCTGATTTTAAGAAAAGAATAGCTTCATAACAATTTTTATTCTTAACTTTTAGATTAAATTAACCGGGGCTGTAAAATATTAAATAACATACACCCCTTTAGGCAATAAAAGCCGGAATAATATTTCGAAAGTTTAAAAATGTTGATTAATAATTCCAAAACAGTGCAAACATGAAAGCAAATTACATAGCCTTGTTCATTGCTTTTTCAATAACCTTTTCGTCATGCAATGGACAGGAAATAAAATAATAATGTGTCTGATACTACTTTAATATTGGGTAACCAACCTAAAGAAGATATTAAGGTAAATTAAGAGTACGATGAGAATGGAAATTTAATCCGTTATGATTCTACTTATACCTATTACTATTCAAATATTGAAGGAGATGAAATTGCTGCCGACAGTATTTTTAATAATTTCCAGAATATGTTTGAAGACAATTATTCTTTCTCAACAACGCCATATTTCAATGATTTGTTTTTCGAAGACAGCTTGTTGAAGTATGATTTTTACAAAAACGACTTTTTTCACGAACGTTTTATGAATAATATGCAACAAATGGAAAGACTATTTTGGGAAATGGACTCTATTAAAAACAAGTTTTCCATGGAACAATTTTCTGAGAAAGGAAAGAATGAATAACATTATTTCACTATAAATCGGTATTCCTGAGTAAATAGGGTTACAGATTATAAACATCAAATAGCTGTAATTCTTGAGAAAATGGATGATATTGACAAATATAGTATTTTGGGTTTAATATTCGGCTGCCCCTTAAAAGACGAAATTGCCGAGAAATGTCCGTTTCATGACATCAGGTAAAAAGAACCATCTGAAAGGTACAAAATTGTATTAAAATATAGTGAAAAGAAGCTTATAGAAATGTTACATTTTCATAATTGCAAATTGTGTAGAAAAAAGTAGTTGTTTAATCTTAAAATCTTTAACATTATGATGCTTTGGTTGATATTCGGGATATTTTTTATTTTAATTTTGATTGCGGGAAGCAGACTAAAATCCAAATTCAGGGAATATTCAGCAATTCCTACTGCCAACGGCATGATCGGAGCCGAAGTTGCCCGAAAAATGCTCTACGACCATGGTTGTTATGATGTTAATATTACGTCGGTTCAAGGAACTTTAACCGACCAGTACAATCCGCAAATCAAAACTGTAAATCTTAGCCAAGATGTTTATTATGGTACAAATGTAGCGGCAGCTGCCGTTGGCGCTCACGAAGCAGGCCATGCCGCGCAACATGCTAATGCCTATGCTTGGTTAGGCCTGCGTTCAGCGCTTGTGCCTTTACAAAATATCAGCGCAACTATTTTAAATATGATTTTTATTGGAATGTTTTTCGGCTTGTTTTTACTCGGAAGTTTATTCTCCATGCAAACGGCACTTTTAATAATTGTTGCATGTTATGGAGTTTTTACACTTTTTGCATTTATTACACTACCAGTTGAATTTGATGCAAGCAGTAGGGCATTAGCATGGATTCAACGTACCGGAATAACCGATTATTATTCACACTCAAAGGCTGAAAAAGCATTGCGTTTGGCAGCTTCAACTTATGTAATTGCTGCTTTGTATTCGCTTGCTACTTTACTCTATTATTTGTTTGCTTTGCTTGGACATAGTGATGAATAATAACTATTTAAGAATATGGAATACAAAGATTACTATAAAATACTGGGTGTTGACAAGAAAGCCTCTCAGGATGAAATAAAGAAGGCATATCGCAAACTGGCGGTAAAATACCATCCGGACAAAAATCCCGGAAACAAGGAGGCAGAAGAAAAATTTAAGGAAATTGGTGAGGCTAATGAAGTATTGAGTGACCCGGAAAAAAGAAAACTATACGACCAACTGGGCTCCAATTGGAAGCAATACCGGGATGCTGGCTATGACCCATCAACCGCTGGTGGAAGAGCAAGATATTCACAGGGTGCACCCGGGGGGCAATATTATTATGAGTTTGAAGGCGACCCTTCTGAGTTTTTTGGAGATGGTAGCAGTGGTTTTTCCGACTTTTTTGAGTCTCTCTTTGGAAGAGGAACCAGACAGGGGAAAGGATTCTCTGGAACCGGCGGGTTTTCCGGGTTCGGTGCAGATATACCCGGTAACGACCTGGAAGGAGAAATAACTATTTCTTTACAGGAAGCCTACACAGGTACCGAACGCATTATTGACCTGGGGGGTGAAAAGATTAAGCTGAAAATAAAACCTGGAGCTTACTCCGGATTAAAACTCCGCGCAAAAGGAAAAGGAGAGAAAGGCCGGGGAGGAAAGGCAGGCAACCTGTACATCACCATCAACGTGTCCCCTCACCCGGTTTATGAGCGCAAAGGAAACGACTTGCATATGAACATGCCTGTGGATATGTTTACAGCACTACTTGGTGGCAAAATGGAAATCCAAACCCTGTCAGGCAGAATAAACATGAAAATTCCTGAAGGTACTCAAAACGGCAAACAGTTCAGGCTTAAAGGAAAGGGTATGCCTGTATATGGTAAATCCTCGTATGGTGACTTATATGTTAAAATTCAGGTGAAGCTGCCGGATAAATTGACCTCGGAACAAAAAGAACTGGTTATGAAATTGAGAGACAGTGTTCAGAAAATAAATCGAGAAAGTTAGTATTGTGCCCAGGGGAATAGGTGCACTCGGATATACTTTACAGATGCCGCTTGAAGACCGCTATCTGATGTCAAAATCAGAGTTGCTTGATAAAATAAAGGGTTTACTTGGAGGCCGGGTCGCAGAGGAATGGATTTTTAAAGAAGTTTCAACTGGCGCATCCAATGAGCGTGAGCGGATAGCACAACTGGCCAGGAACATGATTGTTGTTTACGGCATGAGCGAAAAGTTACCGAACATTTCATTGGTTAATAAATCAAACCCCGGCTTCCTGGAACAGGCATCAGGGTTGGAACGAAGGTCGGAACATGTGGAGATGCAGATTGATATGGAAGTAAGTCAAATAATAAATCAATGTTACGAAGATGCAAAAAAGCTTCTTTCCGAAAAGCATGACTTATTGGATAAAATGGCGAATATTTTGTTGGAGCAGGAGGTTATAAACCATGAAGAAATAAAACAAATACTTGGTAAAAACTTAAAACAATGAGATATGAAAGGGATTTTTAATGAAATTATTAAAAGTGAATAACAGGTTTTAGTGGACTTTTATGCCGACTGGTGTGGCCCTTGCAAGATGCAGGCTCCTATTCTTAAAGAAGTGTCTGCTGAAATCAAAGGCAAAGCACGGATTATAAAGATTGATGTTGATAAGAATACGGCAATAGCACAACAATATCGTGTGCAAGGCGTGCCAACGTTAATTTATTTAAAAACGGGCAAATTATCTGGAGGCAATCCGGCGTGGCCTCTAAACCGCAATTAATTAATTTAATAAATCAAAATTTATAAAAACCTAAAATATATGCAACTAGACAAGTTTACTATAAAATCACAGGAAGCCATTCAACGGGCACAGCAACTTGCAATGGAAAATGAGCATCAGGCTATAGAATGCGGTCACATGCTTAAAGGTATTATGGAGGTAGATGAAAATGTAATCCCCTTTATTTTTAAAAAGCTTTCAATAAATCATCAGCATGTAACTGCAGCTCTTGACAGTATTGTAACCGGGTATGCTAAAGTAAGCGGAGGGCAACAGTACCTTAGCCACACGGCCAACGAGGCATTAACAAAAGCTCAAAGTGCTGCAAAAAGTATGAAAGATGATTATGTATCGTTGGAACATATCATTATAGGACTGATGAAAGTAAACGACCCGGTTGCCAGTTTATTGAAAGACAGTGGGCTGAACGAAAAAGATTTAACTTCTGCCATAAAAGAGTTACGAAAAGGAGGGCGTGTAACCAGTCATAGTGCTGAAGATACTTACAATTCATTATCAAGATACGCCATAAACCTGAACGAACGCGCACAGAGCGGTAAACTCGACCCTGTTATTGGCAGGGATGATGAAATACGAAGGGTTCTGCAAATTCTTGCCCGTAGAAGTAAAAACAACCCCATTTTGGTAGGTGAACCGGGAGTTGGTAAAACAGCTATAGCTGAAGGGATAGCTTTTCGGATAGTTAATGAAGATGTACCCGAAGACCTGCTTTCCAAAGAGATATATTCGCTCGACATGGGAGCCCTGATAGCCGGAGCAAAATATAAGGGAGAATTTGAAGAACGGTTGAAAACGGTAGTAAAAGAAGTTACCGAATCAGATGGGCAGATTATTCTTTTTATAGATGAAATACATACCTTGGTAGGTGCCGGTGGCGGAGGTGAAAGTGCTATGGATGCAGCCAACATCCTTAAGCCTGCATTAGCACGCGGAGAATTAAGGGCTATTGGTGCAACTACCCTCAATGAATTTCAAAAATACTTTGAAAAAGATAAAGCATTGGAAAGAAGGTTTCAGAAAGTGTTTATTGACGAACCTACCGAAGAAGATTCTGTTTCAATTTTAAGGGGTATAAAGGAACGGTATGAAAATTATCACAAAATACGGATTAAGGATGAGGCTATTGTGGCAGCAGTGCAACTTTCCATTCGGTACATTTCCGACCGCTATTTGCCCGACAAAGCTATTGACCTGATTGACGAGGCCGCTGCTCACCTACGATTAGAGATGAAATCTAAACCCGAAGAAATTGACATACTCGACCGCAAAATTCAACAACTGGAAATAGAACGGGAAGCATTTAAACGCGAAAAAGATAAAGAAAGGGTAAAACTCATTTCCATGCAACTTGCCGACCTTGAAGACGAACGCAAGCAACTAATGGCCCTGTGGGAAGATGAAAAATCAGTAGTTACCAATATACAAAACATTAAACAGGCTATCGAAGACCTTAAGTATAAAGCAGAAAAAGCTGAGCGTGAAGGAGATTTAGGTAAGGTAGCAGAAATCAGGTATGGAGAACTTCCTAAAAGAGAAGAGCTATTAAAACAGGCGGTTGCAAAACTTCAGGAATATGAAAGGGATGGTAAAAGGTTGGTACGAGAAGAGGTAACCGCTGAAGATATTGCCGAGGTAATATCCCGAAGGACAGGCATCCCGGTAAGCAAGATGCTGCAAAGCGAAAAACAAAAACTACTTCATATTGAGGAAGAACTGCATAGACGGGTCGTAGGCCAGGATGAAGCAATACATGCAGTGGCGGCAGCTATACGAAGAAGCCGTACCGGGCTGTCCGATGAAAACCGCCCCATTGGCTCGTTTTTGTTTCTCGGAACAACCGGGGTTGGAAAAACCGAACTTGCCAAAGCCCTGGCAGAGTACTTGTTCGATGATGAGAAACTAATGACTCGCATTGACATGAGTGAGTACCAAGAGCGACATGCTGTTTCAAGGCTGGTTGGAGCGCCTCCGGGCTACGTTGGTTACGACGAAGGCGGACAATTAACAGAAGCGGTAAGACGAAAACCCTACTCTGTGGTTTTACTTGATGAAATAGAAAAAGCACATCCCGATACATTCAATATATTGTTACAGGTATTGGAAGATGGAAGACTAACTGATAATAAAGGGCGTATTGCCAATTTTAAAAATACAATTATTATCATGACTTCCAATTTAGGTTCTGATATTATTAGGGATAACTTTTCCGAAATTACAGAAAAAAATACCGAAGATATTATTGATAGAACAAGGAAGCAATTATTTGAATTGCTTAAAACAAGTATCAGACCGGAGTTTTTAAACCGTATTGATGAAGTTATTATGTTCCGTCCGCTGTCAAAAAACGATTTGGAAGGAATTATAAGAATTCAATTGGCACACCTGCAACAGGTATTATCAAAGCAAAATATAACTTTTTATGTAACAGATAACTGCTTAGACTACCTGCAAAAAGAAGGTTTTGATGCACAATTTGGGGCCCGGCCTCTAAAAAGGCTGATACAGCGCAAAATCCTGGATGAACTATCGGTTGCCATGCTCGAGGACACGGTAAACCCCGATTCACATATTGTGATTGATGCTATTGATAATAAAATTGTATTCCGGGAGCCCGAAAATGAAAACGAAAAACTAAGTTTTGAAGCTTAATATAATCTGATTTAACCATTTTTAGTAATGCAGGCAAATATTTTGATGAACCTTAAAATGAAATAAGATGAAAATAACAATTCATAACAAACATTTATTGACAGATAGCAACTTGGCAAGTCAGTTTGGAGAGGTCATAAAAAATCATAATAAATTTTTTGACCGCATGGATGTTCTTCTTAATTCCAATAAACTGGATGCTTATTTAACAGAAACCAATAAGGGGATAAAAGCAACTTTTTATTTAAAACAAGGAGCTAACCAGGTTTTTGCAGAAGCTGAAGGCACTGAACCGGCGATCTTAGCTGAACAGATAATGACCCGTCTTAAATCCAGGTTTTTAAGGCAATTTATAGCTTCACAAAAAAAAGTAAGACTTAACGTAGCAAGCAAGCATTTATCCCAACTTAATAAGCTAAGAAACGAAGAGGATAAAGAACACTTTAACTTCCTTATAAAACAACTTTTGCCTGCTATCCGCGGGTTTGTAGCCAGGTATCTTTCGTATAGCAAAACAAAAGTTCCCAGCGGGTTTACAATTGATGATTTGGTGGATGAGATATACCTTGCTCTTTATGAAAGATTTGAAGAACGACCTAAAAATGACAAAGAGTTCTCCCCATGGAGTTTTCAAATTGCCCGCGAAACTTTGGAAAGTTTTATGGAAAAGCATTACACAAAAAACGCACATATTTCGTTCGATAAGCTGGCTGAAGAAGAACTTTTAAGCATGGAAGAAAAATTTACCGCTGATGCAGACGGAGAACTTATCATGCAGGAAGATTTGGATGATATTTCTTACGAGAACACAAAATTAGGCAATGAAATTCTCAACAACGATGCGCTAATTGAACTCCCTGCCGATATTGAAATAGAACCCGTTGTAAACGAGGTTTTGGCTAATGTTGATGAAAATGCTAAACGGGCTTTTGAACTGTTCTGGCTACATGAAATGACTGCTAATGAGATTGCAAAGTCGATGCGTATGCAAATTGAAGCTGTCGAAAATATCATTGATGATATCTCATTCAGCATTGTATCAAAACTAAAAAATAAAAATGTATGAAAAAGATAGAAACAATAGTTCCGTACAACCAAAATGTGCCATTGCATATTGGGGCTTTTATTGAAGCCATAGAACAATTGGAAATGCACTTCAATGCTGCATCCATGGAACATTTTTTCGAATCAGATAAGGAGTTGGGGATGGCTATTAAACGGGCAATGGCTATTTGCAGGAATTTAGGGTTTCCGCTTGAGCAGCACTTCGGCAAAAGGTATGTTTCTAACAGCGATTTGCATACCTTAAAGATTGACTGGCAAATGTCTAAAATGGCGTATTTCCTAACCATGATTAATGGCAACCCAGACAATCCTTTAGTTGGCCGTTTTCAATGGGAATTGTTAAAAAAAATGGTCTGATTTATTTCTTAATGAAACCCTTATGCACTGCCGTCCACAACAAGGACATGAACCGAGCTTGCGAGCTCGCCAAAGGCATAAAAAAGAGGATTCCACGGAAGTAGAAGTGCTAAAGTCAATTTTCACAATTATAAGTGTTTAAAAAGCAGATGTCTAATTAAAAATATATTCGAGGGAATAAATAGTTTCAAACTTTTAAACTAAAAAACAATAAAAATGACAACAATTAGTAATGAAGTAATCTGATGTTTACTGAATTAGAAGATGATGAAGGAATCTTTAACGTACCAAATAATACTTTCTTTCTAAAAACCGTCAAGGGTATTAATGCAGAAAAAACACAATCAAATTAAATGAACACATTTAAAAAACTGATAATAATAGCTCTTATACTCTTTTTTGGGTATTTGATTTTGCGTATGGTTTTAAATAGTGAAAAGTCAGAACCTTTTACATACGAGATATTTGCAGCCATTATAGGTTTCACAATAACTGCCCTAACAACCTGGTCGTTGCTGGGGAAACAAACCGAAAATGAGCTTAACAAAGAGGTACGTATTCGTTATTTAACTTTAAAAACGAACATTTACCAGGAACTTATAAAGCAATTGGAAGATATTGTGCGTAAAGAAAAGATTACCCACGAGGATATAATAGAATTAAGGCTTTTAAGCCAACGAATGATTTTTATTGCTGGTGAAAATGTTTTGGTTGCGTTCAATAAGTTTGTTATCCGGTTTGTTAGGCTGGCGAAAAATGAAAAGATTTCTGAAAAAGACCTGGATGATTTGTTAGATGAAATGTCAATGGTTTCGGTTGAAATAAGAAACGATATTTTAGATAATAAGACAAAGCAAGATATGGATGTTCAATCCTTTGAAAAACTTATTCTTAAAACAAATGAACTAATGGATTTTTCGGACAATTGATATTGTCAACCCCCAAGCCATCAATATGGCATTATTCTACCAAATAAAAATGTCATAATAGCATCATTATTGATGTATCACTTAAGTTGATTATAAATTCAGTGATAAAACTAGGTATTAACAAATAAAATATTACAAGATATGGGAAAAATTATAGGTATTGACTTAGGAACAACCAACTCCTGTGTAGCTGTTATGGAGGGTAATGAACCTGTTGTAATTCAAAACAGTGAGGGTAAAAGAACCACCCCATCTATTGTGGCTTTCATGGAGAATGGAGAAAGAAAAGTAGGCGACCCTGCCAAACGTCAGGCTGTAACCAACCCCCAAAATACCATAAGCTCAATAAAGCGTTTTATGGGTAAAAAATATGGCGATGTAGGGGAAGAATTAAAAAACATTTCTTACGAAGTGGTTTCAGGTGATAATGAAACCGTAAGAATTAAAATTGGCAAGAAGAAATATACCCCACAGGAAATATCGGCTATTATTTTGCAAAAAATGAAATCAACCGCCGAAGATTATCTGGGACAGGAAGTTAAAGAAGCAGTAATTACTGTACCGGCCTATTTTAACGATGCTGAACGTCAGGCAACAAAGGAAGCTGGACAAATAGCAGGGCTTGAGGTAAAAAGAATTATCAATGAGCCTACTGCTGCTGCACTGGCCTATGGCCTTGATAAGAAAAACAAAGATGTGAAAGTTGCTGTGTACGACCTTGGTGGAGGTACATTTGATATTTCCATTCTTGAACTTGGCGATGGTGTATTTGAGGTAAAATCAACCAACGGGGATGTGCATTTGGGAGGAGATAATTTTGATGATGTGATTATCAATTGGCTGGCTGAAGAGTTTCAGAAAGATGAAGGCGTGGATTTGAAAAAAGATCCAATGGCGCTTCAACGATTAAAAGAGGCAGCTGAAAAAGCGAAGATAGAGCTTTCCAGTTCTTCGGAAACAGATATTAATTTACCGTACATTATGCCGGTTGATGGTGTACCAAAGCATCTTGTTAAGAAATTAACCCGAGCAAAATTTGAAGAACTTGCTGACGAGTTAATAAAAAGGGCTATGAAACCCGTGAAAGCTGCCCTAAAAGATGCAGGGCTCTCAACTTCTGATATAGATGAAGTGGTTTTAGTCGGTGGGTCAACCCGAATTCCAAAAATACAGGAAGAGATTGAGAAATTCTTTGGTAAAAAACCATCAAAGGGTGTAAATCCTGATGAAGTGGTAGCCCTTGGCGCAGCAATTCAGGGAGGTGTACTGACTGGTGAAGTTAACGATGTGTTGTTGCTTGATGTAACCCCACTTTCTTTTGGAATTGAAACTATGGGAGGAGTGTTTACCAAATTGATTGAAGCCAATACTACAATTCCGGCCAAAAAATCTGAAATATTTTCAACAGCAGCTGATAATCAGCCGTCAGTAGAAGTTCATGTTTTGCAAGGGGAACGGCCCATGGCAAAAGATAACAAAACAATTGGCCGTTTCCATTTAGATGGAATAGCGCCTGCACCCAGAGGAATTCCTCAAATTGAAGTAACATTCGATATTGATGCCAATGGAATATTAAACGTAAGTGCTAAGGATAAAACTTCCGGTAAAGAACAAAAAATCAGAATTGAAGCTTCATCCGGATTAACCGAAGAAGAAATTAAAAGGATGAAACAGGAGGCAGAGGCAAATGCCGAATCTGATAAGCAGGCCAGAGAAAAAGTTGATAAACTAAATCAGGCTGACTCTCTTATTTTCCAGACCGAGAAGCAGCTCAAAGAATATGGCGATAAAATTTCTGCCGGAAACATAAGCGCAATTGAAGGGGCATTGGGCCGTCTAAAAGAAGCGTACGGTAAACAGGATGTTCCAGCCGTTGAAGCAGCAATGGATGAGTTAAACAAAACGTGGCAAAGCGCTTCACAAGAAATATATCAGGCTCAACAAGCTGCTTCGGGCGGAAGTTCGGCCAATAGTAATGGAACACAGGCTAATAATTCAAATGATTTAGAAGAAGCTACTGATGTTGAATTTGAAGAGGTTGACGATGATAAATAATGGCTATCTGCTTTGTATAAAAAAAGGTTGCTCGAAAAAGAGGGCACTGAAAAAGTCTTCTTAAAAATTTAGAGGTTTCAAAATGCTTGAAAACCATGTGTTAAACCCTTTGAGAATCGAGTATTTGCGACTTAAAATATAGAAGCATTCAAATAGACAAAAGATAAGGGCTTATGAACATAAAAATTCATAAGCCCTTTTTTAATGGATAGTTTTTCAGTGCCCTCCCGAAAAAGCAACCTTTTTTTATGGAACAATGATAGTGACAGCCTTTTTTATAATGCTTATACTAACTTCACTGGTTCTAATAAAGTATTATGGAGTTTCCGAAGTGCAGTTTTAAGATATACGAGCAGTAATTTTAGGAGTAAATACAGGTATCCCGTAAACTTTCATTCCTTTATTTGTTAGTTGTTTATGAAAGATGTATATGTGTATTCTCTACTTATCAATCGTTGGTTTAACATAGGGACTAAATTATATTTTGTAATTTAATCCAAAAATAAATACTATGGATTTAAATGATTTTACACACGCATTAGATCAATATGTTTTTGAAGAATGGATTGATATACCTTTTGATTTTGAGCATAAAGTCCAAATTATTGCTTTGTATTTTTTTAAAAATGAAATTCCTTTTAAATATGCCTGTAGTTTTGCACAGCTGAT
>DASRQG010000478.1:0-2743 GCA_035645995.1 Mariniphaga sp.
TCTGCTTTGTATTGTTTCAGTATTAAACAACAAATTTCTCCTGAATAGTGATTTTTCCTGCTCATAGTCAGAATACATTTGCCATTCCTTTCCGCCTATGCGAGGTGCAGCAAATAAGGATATTTGTTCAGTCAGGATTTCAAAAAGCAACATCATTTCTTTACTGTCCATATCATGTTTCTGAATCTGAGCATAAATTTCTTCAGGTAAAGCATAGGGCCAGTTTTTATCTCTGTCATGATTGCGGCCCAGGAAATACAATCCATGCCTGTTCATGTTATGAATTACAATTTTCTCAAGAATCAAGGTATCAAGTGTCACCATGTCTCCGCGGTTGAAAGCTTGTTTTAAACTCAAAACCAAATCAGTTGTCCGCTCCGCATATTTTTTCTTCAAAATCTGTCTGGTGGTGTCATTGAACAACACACCCAGCTTTTTAGCATTTTCAAATTCCTTATCTATGTAATCGAATCGTTGCTTATTCTGAGAGTAATAACTTTGATTTAAAATGTTTCTGTCAGCGGAGGTGGTTTTGTATAGATAAAAGGTAATCCCAATATAAAAAACGATTGAAAGTAATACCCAATATCTGGTTCTAAAAATTATTCTGATGGTATTCCAGTGGGCAAAAAAAACATAAACGGGAATCAATACCAGCATGAGACCGAAATCACGTAATAGATTTAAATGTTCATCATATCCGGGTAGTCCGTAAACTATTGCCGGGAGAATAGAGCCAAATCTTGCTACCAACATTAAGGCAATAATGGTAATGAACCAGGCATTAGAGACTGCAAAAGTCTTTAAATACAGTTTCTGTATAGATTTGTTTCTACCCCTCAGCCAAAAAATTATTGTAACCCCAAATCCAAGACTTGTTGCAAGTGAAGCAAAGAACAGGTCGTATAACCTAAACTCCTTTTCTGTCAAAATATAAGGATCTGCCATAAAAGTTAGCATTCTCAACGATTCTCGCGAATAATTGAACAGGTAACTCAGGATAAAAGCCATTAAAATCCCCAGGATAATTCCTGTCAGAAACTGTCTTTTTCCAAGTTTTTCTATCGATAATTCAGGTTTCAGAAATCCTTTCGTTAACATGTTAAGGATATTAAAGGTTAGACTTCGATTTTAAGGTTCAATTTATATAATATTCATGTTTTATCCTTGATACAATAAATATAATGAGGCACTGTAAAAACACATTCATACGTTTATTACAGATGCTTTAATTCAAAATTGAAATCCGGTAATTTAGAAATCGATTCTGCTAAGGGCTTTCTATGGCATTGATTCAGGTCTGCTTCATAACATGTAAGTGCAATGCGTTTTTTGTTTTTCACCAATAATAAAATTTCTTTTTGTTTATGGGTTACTGTCGGCAGTATGTTGGATTTATAAATTTCCAACAATTCCTGATGATCGGTCTGATTGCTAAATTCCTTCCTGATATTGGCGTCTATGCCAACTTCCGGAATATGTATATATTCAATGTTTACCTCATTACAGGCTGTTTGTAACTGTTTTTTGTTAAAACCAAACTTCATGCTCATTGGATTTTTCCGCACATCGCATAAAACCTTAACATCACTATCAATTAATTTATTAAGGTATTCCTCCAGTGTAATCCCTTCATATCCGATTGTAAACAAAACAGAGGTTTCATGACTAGTCATAAGGTTCTTGATCATTTCATTTTCTTCAGCAGTTGATAAGCTTTCAGCCATCGTACTGTTGATGGCCAAATAAGGATATTGACGGTGTGTGTATGCAATTAATTCATCTTTTTCAAAAGAGCCATACTGCTCTTTAAGGGTCTTTAAAGCGGCTTTATCTTGAGCGGATAGCTCATCCACATAATCGTAATTATCTGTTTTCTTCCAGTAATTCCCCGATGACTCCACCTGTTTATATTTGGTTAAGGTTTTTAAATCTGCTTCTGCCTGAAAAGAGAAACAACCAACTTTAGATGGAATAAAATGGAAAAGTTTTTCCTTTTGCATAGTAGATAGTAAAAACAATAAGTGTTGAAAACTCACCTTATCTATAGCTTCGTTAAAAGTCTGTAATAATGAAAGTAATATTTTTCTGCGATAGTACATTTTTCAAAATTACAACTTTAAAAGTAACTTAAAATGAGCAAGTCATAGAAATAATAGGTTAATACTTCTGATATGAATAAATACGATCACCACCAATGCTCAAAAGTTTAAAAATCATTCCGGAAGCACTGATAATTATTGATTGATTCGTAACCAGAATGAACCACCATGTTTTTCAACGCCTTTCAGATTAGGATGGTTCCATATCGGCGCAATCATATCAGCCAATACTTTATCTTCCGAAATAAAATAATTGGGCAGGATGGTTTTATACTTCTCAGAGTTGGCTAATAAGTATATTGCCAATCCATACTGTTCAGAATAATACCTGTCGCACATAAACTGAGGATAATCGTAAGGCAGGTAAATATCATGAATTTGAACGATCACACCCTTCTTCAATCGAGGTAACACCTCCAAATAAAACACCATTGAATCAGAGTTAGGCAGTATCCTGTGGGAATTGTCAACAAACAGGATATCATTCTCATTGAGATGTTCCAAAACATCGTACTGTATGTTCTCAAAAGGCTCCCTGATAACAGTATCTGCCAAAACATCTATTTCGGCACGTGGCATTGGGTCGATTGAGATGATCCTCATATCGATGTTCTGTTCTGATTTTGCCTTATGGGCAACTT
>DASRQG010000479.1:0-11853 GCA_035645995.1 Mariniphaga sp.
AAAAGAGGAGTTTGCAATAGATACTATTTAGTTTTTTAAATACCATAAAGGCGATTGAGGAATTGAGTGTTTAAGAAACGATCCCGACCCGGAATTCCGAGTTCCGACCCCGAGGGGATTGGAAGCAAACAAAAAGGGGTAAGCAGTGTATTTGTTCTGATATCGGAATTCGGGATTGGTATTGTTCGGGGAGTATGTTTGATAACCAAAAAATGGAGCATAGATGGAAAAACATCAAATTCTCGCTTTGCTCAATAAACTTATTGATGAATCCGGTACTGCGGTACTGGCTACAGTTGATCAGAACGGAATACCACATATACGATGGATAACACCGGGATGTATTGAAGAAAGAACAGGTGCAATTTTTATTGTAAGTTCCGAGAAATTCTCTAAAGTTCAGCATATCCGCTCAAATCCTTCCGTTGAACTCATGTTTCAAAACCCGGCTCTCGAAACGATTCTTAATTTAAGCGGGCGGGCCAATATCCTCAAAAATCCTTCAATACTTTCCGAAACGCTCGAATGTGTCGGTAAACATCTCGATACTTTCTGGCGTTTAACCGGATCGGATGATGAAACAGTGGTTCTTGAAATAATTATTGAGAAAGCAACAGTCTATCACCCGTTACATGGAAATCGTGAAACAGCGCATTTTTCATAAAGGAATTTAAAGTGGAGAAAAGAGACACTCAGATTTATACAAAAGAATACCTTCTTGAGATGCTGGAACTAATGCTTTTGATAAGACGATTTGAAGAAAAAGCATCACAAATGTATGGATTCAGAAAAATTGGTGGATTTTGTCACCTTTATATAGGACAGGAAGCATCAGGAGTTGGTTCAATCAAGGCAATAGACCTGAAAAAGGACTATGTTTTAACAGCATATCGGGATCACGGTATCGCGCTTGCCTGCGGAATGAGTCCTGATACTTTAATGGCTGAACTCTTTGGCAAAGTTACAGGATGCAGCGGTGGTAAAGGTGGTTCGATGCATTTTTTTGATGTAAACAAACATTTTTTTGGCGGCAATGGAATTGTGGGTGCACATATCCCTATAGCAACAGGTGTTGGTCTAAAAGTAAGAAATATGAATGAAAATGGAGTTGTACTCTGTTTTTTTGGTGACGGTGCCATTCATCAGGGCTCTTTTCACGAAAGCCTGAATATGGCCAGAATCTGGAATCTGCCTGTTCTGTATATCTGCGAAAACAATTATTATGGAATGGGAACCGACTTCAGAAGAGTCAGTGCAGTTGAAGATTTCACAGTGATGGGAGCATCATATGGAATTGCAGGCAAACAGGTTAATGGTATGGATGTCATTGAAGTGAATGAGGTTGTCAAAGAAGAAGTCGAGAGAATAAGAAAAGATCGTACTCCCGGATTTCTGGAGATCAAGACTTACAGGTACAAAGGACATTCAATGAGTGATCCTGCCAGATACAGGACAAAAGAGGAACTGGCAGGATATCGCCAACAGGACCCGGTATTATTATTGAAAGTACGAATGGTTCGTGATGGACATATTACAGAAGAAGAGTTTCTGGAAATGGATGCCGGAATAAAGAAAAAGTGTGAACTGGCAGTCGAATTTGCAGAAAAAAGCAAAGAACCGCCACTTGAAAACCTGTATAAGGATGTATATGCATAAAATAACAGATGACAGGAGTCAATCATGACAATTGTCAATATGCGTGAAGCTCTCAGGCAGGCACTTGATGAAGAGATGTCAAGAGATAACAACATGATAATTATAGGTGAAGAGGTTGCACAATACCAGGGCGCCTATAAAATAACCCAGGGATTACTCGACAAATATGGTTCCCGAAGGGTGATAGATACGCCAATCTCCGAAGAAGGCTTTACAGGCGTTGGGGTTGGGGCAGCTATGGCAGGTTTGCGGACTGTAGTGGAGTGGATGACCATTAATTTTTCCTTGCAGGCAATGGATCAGGTATACAATAATGCTGCAAAACTCAGATACATGTCGGGTGGTCAAATTAAAATACCTGCGGTTTTCAGGGGGCCGAATGGACCTGCCGAATATCTGGGCTCTCAACATTCCCAGGCTCTTCAATCGATCTATGCACATTGCCCGGGTTTAAAAGTAATGGCTCCGTCAACGCCGGCTGATGCCAAAGGGATGCTGAAAACTGCCATAAGAGATGACAACCCGGTTATATTTCTGGAATCGGAACTCTTATATGGTGTCAAGGGAGAGATCCCCGATGAAGAATATCTTGTTCCTTTTAAATCTGCAGACATAAAAAGGGCTGGCAGTGATGTTACTCTTGTGAGTTTTTCCAAGCCGGTTTATTTACTGATGGATGCAGCCAAAATTCTTCAGAAAGAAAACATTGAACCGGAAATTATCGATCTTAGAAGTCTCAAGCCGCTTGATGAAGAAACGATTTACAATTCTGTAAGGAAAACAAACAGGTGTGTTGTTGTTGATGAGGCGTGGCCATTTGCAAGCATTGGATCTCATGTCGCCTGGCTTGTTTCGCGAAACTGTTTTGATTATCTTGACGCTCCGGTGGAACTGGTGTGCTCAGAAGACGTACCGATGCCGTACAATCATTCGCTTGAACTGGCTGCACAGCCTTCAGTGAAAAAAATAATTGATAGTGTAAAAAAAGTTACATATAACGCCTGAAGGAGAAAATATGGCGGAGAAAATTCTCATGACTGCTTTATCTCCAACAATGGAAACCGGTACAATAGTTAAATGGCTGAAAAAAGAGGGAGATTCTGTTCAGTCGGGTGATCTCTTGTGTGAAGTAGAAACAGATAAAGCCACAATGGACTACGAATCAACCAATGATGGTACATTGCTGAAAATAATTGCTGATGAAGGATCTGAGGTTAAAGTAGGGGAAATTATTGCAATAACCGGAAACAGGGATGAAGACATTTCGGAACTGATTAAACCGCAGGAGGAAACGGTTTATAATCCACCGCAGGAAGCTGCTCCGGAACAGGAAGTCGTTGAGAAAAAAACTAAAAAAACAGCTCCCTCCTCACGAATCAAGGCTTCACCTTTGGCCAGGGAAATAGCACGTCAGGAAAATATCGATTTATCCCTGATAAAGGGAAGCGGACCTGAAGGAAGAATTGTCAAGAGCGATATTGAAAAATTTACACAAAAAAAGAGAGAAGGCATCGGAAAACCGGAGCCACAGAAGAAAACCAAAACTTTTGTGAATCAAAAACAACAGGTTATTGCGCAAAGGCTTTCGGGTTCCATGTTCTCTGCACCCCATTTTTATCTTACGGTGTCGGTCAATATGAAAACGGTTGTTGATGCACGTAAAAGACTGATAAAAAAGTTAAATTCGAAAATTTCTTTCAACGCGTTTTTAATAAAATTCGTTGCTGAAACCATTAAACATTATCCGAATTTCAACTCTACCTGGGAAGACAATTCAATAATAAGGCATGGTTCTATTGATATCGGACTGGCAACAGCGCAGGAAGACGGACTTATAACACCTGTAGTAAGAGACTGTGAATCAAAAGGAATTATAGCAATCAATGAGGAATTGCAGGATCTTATACCACGCGCAAGGGAAAGCAAATTATCACCGGAGGAGTACTCGGATGCTACTTTTACCATAAGTAATCTGGGTTCTTTTGGTGTAAGACAATTCACTGCCATTATAAATCCTCCCGGTTCAGCCATTTTGGCTGTTGGTGAAATTTTGAAGGAAAAGTTCATTGATGAACAGAACAGTATTGATGAGCGCCAGACATGTTTGATGACTCTTTCGTGTGATCACAGGGTTATTTATGGTGCTGAAGCGGCTGATTTTGCAAACCACCTCAGAAACCTGATCGAAAATCCGGTAACTGCTTTATATGCCTGAGGAAAAGAAATATCCAGAGGTATGTAAAATTGTAAACTGATATAAAATACCTGCTTCTGAGAAAGTGTATTTGAGTGAACAACTATTGTTATTAATTTTCATTACATGTTTTTGAGAAAAGGCAGATCTATTTCTTTGAACAAATAACCGTGGTTGGAGTGAGCGGTGCCAGTGTTATAGACATGGGTTTATGTTCCTGTTCCAGAATAGTATTTTAATGGGTCAAAAAATTCTGTCATGCATTATAAATTACAAAAGGAATGAACATGAGTGGAAACCTTGATTTTGATGTTGCTGTGATTGGTTCAGGGCCAGGTGGATATGTTGCTGCAATTCGTGCTGCACAATTAAAATTGAAAACTGTTGTTATTGAAAAAGGTGAAATTGGCGGAGTATGTCTTAATATCGGATGTATCCCTTCAAAAGCCCTGATTTATCAGGCAGAATTGTTCCGCTCGCAACCAGAACTTCAGAAACTTGGGATAAAGCTGGATCTGACAGAATTTAATTACGAAAAAGTATATCTGGAATCCAGAAAAGCTGCAAATACCCTTTCCAAAGGTGTTTCTTTTCTTTTAAAAAAGAACGGTGTTACAGTTATAAAGGGAAATGCTGTATTTCAAACAGAAAAAGAGCTGATTATTGATGATAAACAAAAGATCAGGGCAAAGTCGATTATAATCGCAACAGGATCGGGTCCCAAAGAGATTCCCGGGTTTGAATTTGATAATAATCTGGTTATGTCTTCCACTGATGCCCTTCTTTTGAAAGAGCTTCCAAAATCTGTTGTCATTTTGGGAGCTGGAGCTATTGGGGTTGAATTTGCGCACATAATGAATGCTTTTGGTGTTGAGGTTCATCTGGTGGAGATGATGCCGCAGATTTTGCCAGGTGAAGATAATGAGATATCTGAGTTACTTCAAAGGTCTTTCAGGAAACGCCAAATAAATATATACACATCGACTAAAGCATCCGGTATAAAAAAAGGCGAAAACAGTGTAGAAGTTAAACTTGAAACCGAAGGTGAACAAAAAAGTCTGATTGCAGATAAATTGCTTGTTGTAACGGGCCGTGTTCCGAATACAGAGGGTATCGGGTTGGAAAAGACCAGTGTGAAAACCGACAAAGGGTTTATTTCTGTAAACAGTAATTACGAAACTTCGATTAAAGGGATTTATGCCATAGGTGATGTAGTCAAGACGCCCTTGCTTGCACATGTTGCATCAAAGGAGGGTGAAATTGCTGTGGAACATATTGCGGGTGTAAAAACAAATAAAAAGCTTGATCCGGATGGTATTCCGGGTGCAGTTTACTGTGAACCTCAGGTTGCAAGTTTTGGGTATACAGAGGCGGACGCCCGAAAACAGGGCAAGGATTGCAAGGTGTCCAGATTTCCGTATAAGGGTATAGGGAAAGCGGTAGCTGTTGGTAAATCTGATGGGTTTGTCAAACTTGTTACAGATTCCCAAACAGGTGAGATACTTGGGGCTCATGTAATTGGATCGGAAGCTTCAGATTTGATTCATGAGCTGTTGCTTGCGAAGTCTGCGGAGTTATTGCCGACTGATTTAGCTGATATGATTCATGCTCATCCTACACTTTCTGAAGGTATAATGGAAGCTGCGCGGGTATCTGAAAACCGGGCGATACATATTTAAACAATATATGATTCTGAATTGGATCATCATCATGTTCGCCGAGCGTACACGACCCCCGCGATGGCTGTTAAAAATTCGAAATCAGAAACCCGAAATACGAAACAGGAATAAAACATTGGAGTTTTGTCGGTGTGTGGCAACCTGTGAATAGTTCCGTTTTACAGGAAAATCGGAAATTAATCATGGTTTTAATCGTCTCTATCAGGTACAATCAGCGGTTTAGATATTTCTCTTTTTGCGATTGACCTATTCCACCAGTCCCACTTCTCCCACAGGAGCACAGGAGACGGGGGCCAGCAGGATAGTAATGGGAGTAATACTTAGTGTATTCAAAGGGAAAGGAACAAAACGCCAGTTCCCCTTCTCTGAACTTTTTTCTTTATTCCACATATAATTTTTAACCACTCTGTATTCAGAGTTTCCCTCGCCTGCGGGAGAGGGAAACTTAGAGGGACCGGTTGGTAGAAATAAGGCTATAATATTCAAATCCCGACTTTGTTTCTGCAAATGTCGGGGCTTGTGCGCTCGGCGTATGATATTATCCAAATCCTGAAATAAATAATGTCTTGTATACTTTTCGAAAAACAGGATAATTATCTATTTATTTCTCAGTTCTTCAATTTTCTTTTTACTTAACCCTGTAATTTCATGTATAACATCAGGACTAACATTCAATTTGATTATTTTTCGTGCATCATCCATTCTTTCTTTTTTATTCCCTTTTCTTTGCCCTTTTTCTAATCCTTCTTTTATCCACATTTCCGCTATTTCAGGCAGTAATTTCGTCTCCTTTAATAGTCGATTTTTTCAGTTCGGTTTTTATGTTTTCAATTTTGTTCTTATCTACCGTTGATACCAGATATCTTGGAAATGTTTCAAGATATTCTGTTTTTCTTTTTTTCACTCAATTTGGCCATCATATTAAATTTATCGTGTAATTTTTCAAATAATTGAGGAAACCGTTTTTAATCAAGATTTCAGTTGGTTCCGTTGGTATTTTTAACACTAACCAAGAAGGAGCCATTATGTCCAGAAAAATTCATCAAGCTGTATCAGAAAAAACAGGGATGATTACATTCAAAATTAATTACTGTGATAATATTAGACATTGTTACCGTAAATTATGTAATTCTTTGATCCGTACCTTACAATAACATTAGAGAACACCAATCCCGTGATTATTATTTTCCTGCACAAATATATAATGGAGAAATTATTTTAAAGAAGGATGCATAATAGACAATGCGGATAAGACCACTTAAAAAAAGATGGGAAACTGTCAAAAAAAGTCGACCTTCTCAGAATAACTGAGACAAATAACATGTTTCATCAAGATGAACAAGGCAGCAATCACTTTGTGAGATAATTAAATAACTATTTAATAAAATTGTTAACTGGGATTAATTATTCTGAAAAGATGTATTTTCACCACATTACTTAAAAAAATTAACATAGTAGTTTGTAATTAAATAAATAATCCTTTGAAAAACTATAGATTGGATAAAATTTATTTTATTGCATATTTTATGGACTGAAATCCATTCGTTTTGCAGAAAAAAACCATTTAAGACTATTTTTGAAAATACAATAAGTAATTTAGAACAATGATGTCGAACAGGTAATTATCAAAATTGGTAATCAATGTAATAAATTAAGAAAAATTAAATAAGTTGTTATTATTGAAATGCTTATAAAATAAACAACACTGCAAATTAAAGAACCCAAATAACAATTCCGTATTGGGGAACAAAACCGTTTATATGAATAATTCCCGAATTGCTAAAAATACATTGTCTCTCTATATAAGAATGTTTTTAACTATGGGGGTAAGTTTATTTACTGCCAGAATTGTGTTGGAAGCATTGGGAACTGTTGATTATGGAATATATGAAGTAGTAGCGGGGTTTGTATCATTATTAATATTCATGAAAGGTACATTAGCATCAGCAGCTTCGCGTTTTTTTGCATTTGAAATTGGTAAAGATAAGGATAACAATTTAGAAAAAGTTTTCCGGTCGGCTCTATCAACGCATATAATATTTGGATTAATAGTTGTTATTTTCTTAGAAACGGTAGGAATATGGTTTTTAAATAACAAACTTGTAATCCCACCTGAACGATTTAATGCTGCTGTCTGGATTTTTCATTTTTCTGTTATAGGTGCTTTTTTTTCTGTTATTCAAACACCTCTTTCAGCTTTAATAATTGCTTCAGAGAAAATGGCTGTATTTGCCTGGTTGGGTATTTTTGACGCAATAATTAAACTGATCGTAACTTTAAGTTTATTATACACGAAAAGTGATAAATTAATAGTTTACGGGTTTCTTCTGAAATTATCACAGATTCTTTTATTCCTGATTCATCATTTCTATTGCAAGAAAAATTTTTCAATATATAAACTTAAACCTTTGTTTGAAAAAAGTATACAGAAAACAATGTTAAGTTATACCGGTTGGAGTATACTGGGAAGTTGTTCAAGCATACTTAAATCACAAGGTATTAATATCATTTTAAATGTATTCTTTGGGCCTACAGTCAATGCTGCTCGTGGAATTGCGTTTAGGATAAGTTCTATTGTTAATCGTTTTACTCAGAATTTTACTATGGCGATGAATCCACAGATTATTAAAAGATACGCATCTGGAAACATCATGAGTATGACTAATCTTGTGGGTAGCGGCGCAAAATTTTCCTTTTTCCTGCTATTTGTTTTAGGGTTGCCGGTTTTATTTCAAGCTGAATTCCTCTTGAATATATGGCTGGTCGAAGTACCTGAATACGCAGTTGTCTTTACAAAATTATTAATAATAAATTCTCTTATTGATTCTTTTTCTTATGCAATGGGAGCATCAATACAGGCAACAGGAGACATAAAAAAATACCAACTGTTAATAGGTGGAGTTCAATTATTAAATGTTCCGATTGCGTTCCTTTTATTGAAAGCAGGTTGTGCGCCACCAACTGTTTTTTATATTCCAATTATTTTTGCCATCATATCAATCTTCTTAAGAATAACAATACTAAAAAGTAAAATCCCTGAATTTACAATAAAATTATTTATGTCAGTTTTGTACTACTCTCTGGCAGTAGTAGTGACATCAATAATACCTTTGTTATTCATAAAAAATATGATAAGCAATGTTTGGCTGAATTTCATATTTGTTACTTGCATGTGTTTTGTATCAACAACGACATGCATATGGTTTGTTGGATTAAATAAATTAGAAAAAAATTGGCTTTTTTCAGTAATCAAAACATATTTAAATAAATCTAGAAATGTTGAGTATATGTAGAATAATAAATTTTAAATATTGATTTGAATAATTTTAAATTGGATAGTAAACAAAATATTGAGATTGTAATAGGACCGAAATTAAAATGAAAAGATTTATAGAATGTTTAATTCCAGTAACCGTATGTAATCTTAAATGCAGTTATTGTTATGTAATGCAGCAGGAAAGGTTTTTACAAAAAATAACAGAATTCAAATATGATCCTGATCTTATTGGAAGGGCACTGAGTATAAAAAGGCTCGGAGGGTTATCTTTTATTAGTATGACTGGATCAGGTGAAAGTTTGATACCCAAAGAAGCACCTGCAATTATTAAAAATGTATTGCAACAGGGGCATTTTGTAAATTTAACCACTAATGGAACGTTGACCTCTAGATTTGAAGAAATAATTAATTTCCCAAAAGAATATTTAGAGCGATTGCATTTATCTTTTTCAATGCATTATTTGGAATTAAAAAGAGTTGGAAAAATAGATGAATTTTTTAATAATATTGATATTATTAGAAAAGCAGGTTGCTCTTTTTTTGTACAAGTTAATATGTCTGATGAATATATGCCAATTTGGGATAATATAAAATCTAAAGTAGTTGAAAAAACAGGTGCTTTACCACAAGTTGCTTTAACGAGAGATGAATCGGAAAAGCCAAAACGATACAAAGTTTTTACAAAAAAGCCAGAGCATGAATATATTTCTATATCAAGAGAGGCAAACTCACCATTATTTGAATTTACGTTAAGTAATTTCATGAAAAAAAGAAAAGAATTTTGTTATGCTGGCGATTGGAGTGGAAAACTTAATTTAGGGACAGGTATACTTTCGGGATGTTATGGTTTCGGAATAAAACAGAATATATTTGAAGATATAAATAAACCAATACGATTTGAAGCAATTGGACGTAATTGTCCATTTCTATATTGTTTTAATTCAAGTCACTTTCTGTCTTTAGGAACAATCCCATCGATTTGGAAGCACTCATATGGTGAATTAAGAAATAGAGAAAATGTTGGATGGTATTCGCAAAAAATGAAATCTTTTTTAAATGAAAGATTATTTGATAATAATGATGAATACTCACTTTGTAAAAAAATATATGTCAATATCAAATATTCCTTTTTAAAAATATATAAAATTTTATCAAAAATAATTATAAAAGTCTTAAAAATTATTCAAAATATAATAAAATGAATAAACAAAATTACAATCAATTATTACCTTTAATTAATTCAAACTATATATATCTTGATCTGCCATATTATACAAACATCGGTGATATTCTTATATGGAAAGGTACAGAGTGTTTTTTAAAAACACTGAAATTTAAATGTCTATATAAAACCTCTATTGAAAATTATTGCAAACCAAAAATTAAAAAAGACACCATAATCTTATTACAAGGCGGTGGAAATTTTGGTGATATCTGGAGAAGACATACAGATTTTGCCCTTAAAATAATAAAGGAATTTCCTGAAAATAAAATAATAATACTTCCACAAACCATTTATTACAATGATTATGAAGTGTTAAAAAAAGATGCTTTTTTAATGGGACAACATAAAAAATTAACCATATGCGCCCGTGATAAAAAATCTTACACATTATTTAATAAATATTTCCACCATAATAACATTCTTTTATTACCGGATATGGCTTTTTGTATTTACCCTGGTTTATTAGATAATTTTAAATTACCGGAACAAGACAAAGATCTGTTTATCAAAAGAGAAGATAAAGAATACCTTAATTATGATTTTTCACGTTTTTTATCTCCTAAAAGGCTTGTAGAAGAAAGAGACTGGCCTGGTATGAAAAATGAATTATTTGTAGCATGCTCTTTTAATAAAATGAAAAGAATTGGTGCTGGTCTAATTAATAGAAGAATAATGCCAAAGTTAGTCAATAAAATAGTAGATTTTTATGCTCAAAGAGTATTTTTCCCGGAAACGATAAAGGTTGGAGTAAAATTTATTAGTGAATACAAACATATATATACAACAAGGCTACATGGAGCGATATTAAGTACACTATTAAATAAAAACGTAACATTCTTTGATAATTCCTATGGTAAGAATAAAGCATTTTATGAAACATGGTTAAAAGAATACGACAACATTAATTTTATTAACAAAGATTAATATTAATATGAAAGTTTCAATAATAGTACCTGTATACAATGTTGAAAAATACATAGAGCGTTGTTTCAACTCCATATCAAATCAAACATATAAAAATATAGAGTGTATTTTCATTGATGATTGTTCACCGGATAACTGTAACATGGTTTTACAGAAGCTTATTTCGGGATATAGGGGAGAAATAATATTTAAAATTATAAAGCATGAAAGAAATAAAGGACTTTCGGGAGCAAGAAATACCGGTACAATATATTCTAAAGGAAATTATGTTTATTATCTGGATAGTGATGATGAATTAACTCCGGAGAGTGTTCAATTTCTTGTAAATTTAGCTGAAAAATACCAGGGTGTTGATCTGGTACAAGGAAATACAGAGACCATACCAAATCCTGAAAACGATTGGCGAAATATATCTTCCAAATTTCCGGAATTCAGTAATGATAAAATGTGGATTAAAGAAAGATTTTTTCGTCAACCCAAAATACCTGTAAATGCCTGGAATAAATTAGTCAAAAGAGATTTTTTAACAGATAACAATCTTTATTTCAGGGAAGGTATAATACATGAAGATGAACACTGGATGTTCTTTTTAGCAAAAAAAATTAATAGTATAGCATTTTGTGAAACAATATGCTATAAACATTATATTGTTCAGGGTTCCATAATGCAATCTAACAATAATTTGAAAAGTATTGAATCAATGTATCAAATAATTAAAGAAATCGCAGAAAACGTCGATGAAAAAAACAATGTTTCTCAGAGGCGATATATTTATCTTTTAATTTTTTCATGTTTCAAAAAAATTGATAATTTAAAAAAAAGTATATTTTATAAAAAATTAAAATTGATATTAATAAAAATGTTTATATCAAGATTAAAACAAGTTGATCTCTTCGAT
>DASRQG010000480.1:0-6620 GCA_035645995.1 Mariniphaga sp.
GGGGCACATCATTACGCGGGTTCATCCGGGTGGTGATCATTATGATATTTATATACTGGACGATGCAACGGAAAATTTTTCCATTAAAGCTATCCATGGGCCCTACGAAAGCAGGTAACGAGCTGTACTGGATCAATGTCAATAAAAAAATATTTTTAAGTTATTGACCAGGGTTTTTTGATTTTCCGGATATACTATATAACAAAATTATTTCAAAACAGGTAGAAGAAAAGTTTCTGCATTCATAAAATGCATCAGAAGGAATGAGCAATAAAAAAACAAATAAATTTCTGGATAATTTCAATAAAGGTAAATATTCGTGGAATGAGTATCTACAGGTGAAAAATATGTTTGATGACAGTCGGAATAAAAATGACTTGAAGAACTACATGAGTGAGCAGTTGAAAACTTTGATCGAATCAGACTTACCTGAAGATAAATCATTAGATCACATTTATAAAGAAATTGAATACAATATTTTACCGGAAGAAAGTAAAACAAGGGGTAAAGTTAACTTATGGGGTTTCTATAAACAAATAGCTGCCATTTTGTTGATACCTGTTCTTGTGTTCACAGGTTGGTATATAATGAATGAAAAGACCAATGTAAATTTCCAAACCGCATGGGTAGAAATTGTAGCTCCTAATAGTTCATATATTCAGTTTTCACTACCTGACGGTTCGCGTGGATGGCTAAATAGCGGGTCTTCCTTAAAATATAATCTAGATTTTAACACGGAAAGGCAGGTTAATTTAAAAGGTGAGGCATTTTTTGAAGTAGAAAAGTCGGATGTGGCATTTAATGTTACTACTACCAATTTTGATATCAATGTTTTAGGTACTTCTTTTAATGTTTCTGATTTCGAAGATGACAGCTTCCCACACATTGTTCTGGTAGAGGGGAAAGTACAGGTGGCAGGACAAAATCACAGCTTCAATCAGGCTTTGGCTCCCGGAGAAAGATTATTTGTTGATGCTACAGCAGGTATTGTTGAACTTGATATGGTGGATATTGAAAACCTGATAGCATGGAAAGATGGATTCTTCATACTGGACAATGAATCTTTTGAGATGGCAGCAAAAAGAATGGAAAGAAAGTATAATGTTGATATCTTTATTGAAGATGAGGTACTTAAAAGATACAGGATAAATGCAACATTTCAGGATGAGCCATTGGAAGAAGTATTGAGACTGCTGTCGTTATCTACACCTATGGAATACAAGATTGAAAGAAATAATGAAATGGATCATGGTGATTATCAAAAGAAAAGAGTGAGTTTAAAATTGAAATAGATAAACGCAAAGCAGGAAGGTGCTGCGAACACCTTCCTGCATAATAAATGCAATCAATAAATTCTATTATTAACGCAACATTGTAAATTTATGAAAAAGTTTCAAAAGTTAATGCTTTGGTATGGTTCAGGAATACGAAATCATACCATGTTAAAAATTTTCAGAATGATACGAATGACTGTTTTTCTGATTTTACTTGGAATTTCTCAAGTCTTTGCCCTGGAATCTTATTCACAGGCAACAAAGATTACTCTTAAAATGAGTAACACTGAATTTAATAAAGTATTAAAAGAGATTGAGAAAAAATCGGAGTTCTTTTTCATCTACAACCGTGATCTGATTGATGTTGAGCAAAAGGTAGAGCTCAATATGGAAAATAAGAGTATTTATGAAATACTCGACGTGCTACTGGCCGGAAAAGACATTAACTATTACATTAGCGACCGTCAAATTGTATTGTCGAAGTTAACTGCTCAGTCAGCTGTTTCCGGTGCTTTCAATGCAAGTCAGCAACAAGTTTCCGTTACAGGGACTGTTACAGATGTTAATAATTCTCCACTTCCGGGAGTTACAGTAATAGTAAAAGGTACAACCAATGGAACCGTTACAGATAATAATGGGAATTTCACCCTATCAAATGTATCAGCCAATTCTGTGTTGGTATATTCATTCGTAGGTATGCGGTCTCAGGAAGTTGAATTGAATGGAAGATCGACTGTTAATGTTACTCTTGAAGAAGAGACTTTCGGGATTGAAGAAGTAGTTGCTATTGGATATGGTACTCAAAAGAAGAGAGATATTATAGGTTCAATTTCAACAATAACCACTGATGAACTAACCAGAGCAGCAAGTACCGGTTCGTTTGATGCAGCAATGCAAGGATTAGCACCGGGATTGATGGTATCAAGCGAATCAGGCATTCCCGGAGCACCGGTACAAATAAAAGTTCGTGGTATAAGTTCGATATCATCAGGAACAGATCCTCTTTGGATAGTTGATGGTATTCCGATTGTAAGCCAAAGTATGGGATCAGATTTTGATGGAGAGTCATCTCAAAATGTGATGTCCTTGATTAATCCAACAGATATAGAATCAATTCAGGTTTTAAAAGATGCTGCCGCTACCTCTATATATGGGTCAAGAGGATCGAACGGGGTTATTCTGGTAACAACAAAATCCGGAAAGAAGGGAGTTATGACTTTAAATGTGGATTTAAAATCAGGCGTCAGTAATTGGGCAAACAGAGATATTGGATTAGCAAATAATACTGAATTTATTGAGATTATGGATCGTGCATATGCCAATAGCGGAACCCCTGGTAATTTTGATCCTCAAACTTCTTTAAACCAACTTGATGGGGTTATGGCAGGTATTTCCAGGGAAGAGGCACTTTCTACCAATACTGATTGGGGAGATGTTATCAGCAGAACCGGTACATTTGTTGAAGCCAATGTTTCAGCTACTCAAGGTTCTGAAAAAGGCAATTCATATATGTCGTTGCGGTACAGGAAAGATAACAGCATTTTAAAATACAGTGATCTTGAACTTTTTTCGGCGAATGCAAATTTAAATTATAATCTTCTTGACGTTTTAGATATTAATTACAGAGGATTTGTTTCATATTCTAACAACAACAGGGCTAAATCGGACTATGGAAGAGCGGGAGCCGGAGGATGGGCACAAGTAAATGCTTATTCTTTGCCTTGGATGAAAATTTATGATGAAACTGATACTGGTATCAATGGTTTTTGGAATCCTTTGTCAGGAGCAAATGCATTGGCAGGAATCTCTCCTCTGAATACCGAAAGTAACCTTCAAACATTAAATGTTTTACAAGGCCTGAATGGTACATTAAATCTTGCTAAAGGACTTACCTTAAGAGGTGAATTTGGTGCGAATTTGGTGTATGATAAAGGTTTGTCATATCGTGGGAATGGTATCAGAATTGATGGAGCAATTGCCCAAGAGGAGAAAAACCAAAGAACTGTATTAAACTATAATTCATTTTTAAATTATGACCGTAATTTTGGGGAAGATCATTGGCTGAATGTTGTAACGGGCGTAGAAAATACCCGTTCACATGTTCATTATACTCATGTTGAAAGTCAAGCTTTAATCGGTAGTTTTCGGGAAGTTGGACGGCCTGAGTCCATACTAGGACGCAGCTATCTTGATAATGAAAGTTATCTTAGAGGTTATTTTGGCAGAGCTAATTATAAGTTTAAAGACAGGTATATAATCGGAACCAGCATCAGACGTGACGGCATTTCAAAATTTACGCCTGAGAACAGATGGGCAACGTTTATGTCAGGTTCAGCCGGATGGATCATTTCTGATGAGAATTTCTTCAATTCCAATGTGATCAGCTTACTGAAATTAAGAGGAAGTTATGGGCAAACCGGTAACACGAATATACCTGGTGGCATTACTTCTGATAATTATATCGTACGTACGAGTACTACATTGGGTATTCCCAGTACACAATTAAGTACAATCGGAAATTCCGAAATTAAATGGGAAACTACCAGTACCCTGGACCTGGGTTTTGATTATGGGTTGTTGAACAATAGGATTAACGGTTCGATTGCCTATTACAAACAGAATGTTGAAGATATGTTACTGGCAGTAGCATTGCCATATTCCGCCGGTATTTCAGGAGGTAATATTGTATGGCAAAATATTGGTGACATGGAGAATCAGGGTATTGAATTTAATGTTGACGCTGCAATATTGAATAAAGGTTTCATATGGAATTTTGGGTTCAATATTTCGACCAATAAAAATAAGGTATTAGCCCTGGATCCTGCTTCAGATGCTAAGAATGTGGGAATTACACAGATAGAACCATATGAAGACAGGGTTATTACACTAATAAAAACAGGGTTGCCTCTAGGCAATTGGTATATGGCAGAATCGGCAGGAGTAGACCCTGAAAGAGGAATTCCTATGATCTATGAGGTACAAGTTAATGAAGACGGTACGACTTCGCATACAGGCAATATAATTCCAGGTACTACTGCAAATTTAGAAGCAAACAGGATGATATTAGATGGAAAGACATCATTACCAAAAATTATTGGAGGATTTTCCCATCAATTTGCCTATAAGAATTTTGACTTAAGCATGAATTTTTCATACGCATTGGGACATTACATATACAACCGTTTATTACAGAGCTCACTTACTCCAAACAGAGGAGTTCGTGCACTTTCAAATAAATTGTTAACAGAAGCATGGCAGGAACCTGGTGATAATGCAAAATGGCCAAAAGTAGTAATGAATGTTCAACATTTTTATGACGATGAAGGTAATCCTACCACAGAGCCTGTCACATTTGGTACGGAGGAAAAATACATATCATCAATGTTCCTTGAAAAAGGGGATTATTTAAAATTAAACAATTTGAATTTTGGATATACCTTACCAGCCACTGTTGCCTCAAGAATTAAAATGCAGTCGCTTCGGGTTTCATTAAATGTTACCAATTTATTTACTTTAACTGAATTCTCGGGTTATAATCCTGAAGTACCAGTTGACCAGGCTTCAGCAGCAAGTTTTGTAAGCTATAATTCAATGCCACAGGCCCGTACATATAGTCTTGGCTTAAATATCAATTTTTAATACTGATTAAAAGAATTGCAATGAATACAATCAAAAAATATTTATTATTGATATTCTTAGTCATTACAGGAATATCATGTGACGAGGAATCCTTCTTCGAATTAGAAAGGCCAAATCAGTTTCCATGGACTAATGTGAATGAACTGGAATTAGGAGTTAGAGAACCATATTTTTTACTGAATCGGGAACCATGGGATCATCCTTTTGGTACTATAGCGCTTAAGAATTTCACAGAATCAGATATAGCTGTATTTCTTCCTCAATTTGTAGGGGCCAGTGCTTCGGCAGAATATTACAACCGGGAATTTAATAATGCTACGCCTGCCTATGAAATGGAGGGTACTTTTAGGAGGCTATATGAAATAATTACAGCATGTAATGGTCCGTTACAAATGTTAAAAGATGCTGAGGAAGCGGGTGAAGATCCTTTTCCAAGCATGACCCAGGCCGACAGGGACAAAGTGGATCAGTTTAAAGGTGAACTTCTTTTTATGAGAGGACTGGCATATTGGTATCTTGCCAGAATGTATGCACCTCCCTATGACCCGAATGGGAACAATGACGGGCGGTATTTTACCTTAAGACGTGAATATGTTACTACTTCTGAAGACCTTAAAAATCCGGTTTTAGGGAGTGTTGAAGAAGTATATGCTGCTATTGAAGAAGATTGGTCAAATGCCAGGGCTTTGATGTTTGAAGATCATTCAACACTTGTAAATGAATTAAATATAAGAGCCAGGGCCAATAAAGTAGCTGCTTCGGCAATGCTCATGCGTCTGTATTTTATTAAAGGGGAACATGATAAAGCATTAGCAGAATGTGATTATATTCTGGATAGTCCAATGTATGACTTAACCGAAGACCCTATTGCAGCATTTAATAAGAATGGAGCTGACGGCTGGGGTAGTGAAGTAATTTGGCAGACCGCAGTTGATAACATATCAGGAGCTTATGGCCGAATGGAGACGATATATGGAAGAAGTCATTTCTCAAGTACTAATATGGCTGCATGGGCCAGCCAGGCGATGTCGCATTGGGCCATGAAAGAAGTGGGATGGATGGCTGATGATTTGTCGGAAACAAGTGAAGCACTTATGGATAAAAGGTATCAGCAAATATATTTTAGATATGACGTTGATCCAAGATCAGAATTGGTGCCTCCATTGGTATGGAGCCATAAATGGTTCAGGGCACCTGATCAGAGAAGGTCAAACAGGCCGCTTATAAGACTTGCAGAAGTGTACCTTACCCGTTCTATTCTCCGTTTTAACAATAATGATACAGAAGGGGCTGCAGCTGACCTGAATGTTGTTAGAAACAGAGCAGGCCTTGATGATATAGATGCAGGTGTACTTACAGCTGAGATGATCCATAATGAAAGAATAAAAGAAATGGCAACTGAGAACGGTGACAGGACGTATTATCTTATCGGATTGCAACTGCCTATTGGAATTGGTGACAGAAATCCTGCTTCGTTTTCACCTGTAATGCCACCTTATAGTGAATATTATTGGCAAGTGCCTGTTGTTGAGCGAGATCAAAATCAATCATATGGAACTAATGAATGATGATGAATAATGAAAGAATGATAATGTTTTGACAGCTTAGGTTTTATATATGAGCCACTTTGGATGAAGTTGCAAAAAATCATCCTGAGTGGCTTTTATATTTTCTAATGAAGCGCTACTATTTCCAGAAACCATTCAA
>DASRQG010000481.1:0-3465 GCA_035645995.1 Mariniphaga sp.
TGTTCTTCAACCGGTTTTTTAATTCCTCAACTGAAGGTGGCTTAATAAACACAGCAAGTGCCTCATCCCCATAATACTTTTTAATGTTTACACCCCCCACCACATCAACATCGAAAACTACTGTTTTGCCCTTATTTCTCAAACGTTCAACCTCACTTTTTAACGTACCATAAAAAACACCTGAATATACCTCCTCCCATTCCAGAAATTCATCATTCTGAATTTTAGTTCTAAATTCATTTTCTGACAAAAAATAATAATCTTTACCATTCACTTCATTTCCACGTGGTTGCCGACAGGTAGCGGAAACGGAAAATGCAAGATTATCATAAACCGAAAGCAGATGTTTTACAATTGTTGTTTTACCAGAACCAGATGGAGCTGAGAATATTAATAATTTTCCTTGCATTTCTTTTGCTGTTCGCTTTTCTTAACCCAATTTAAAAAAATCTAATTTAATTATTTTGTCAGGCATCGACAAGTGCTTATAAAACATTGAGCAACTGCTCTTTTATGCGTTCAAGATGATCTTTCATCTGAACAACTATACGCTGTAGGTTACTTTCGTATGCTTTTGAGCCAAGGGTATTAATTTCCCTTCCCATCTCCTGAGCTATAAATCCCAGCTTTTTCCCATTCATCTCCTCCTGATTAAGTGTTTCAAGAAAAAAATTACAATGGTTTTCTAACCTGACTTTTTCTTCATTCATATCCATTTTATCAAGATAATAAATGAGTTCCTGTTCGAAACGGTTTTCATCTACCGTACCGGCAGGATTTATGTTATTCAAACTTTCAGTAAGCCTGCCTTTTATGATATCAAGTCGTTGTGCTTCATAAGGAGCTACCTGGTTTAGGAGTTCTAATATTGATTCGGTATTGGCCACAATATCTGCTTCGAGTGCTTTGCCTTCCTGTTTTCTGAATTCTTCAATGGCATCAAGTGCATCCTGAAGATACCGAGTAATTACAAGCCATTCTTCTTCATCAAAGGTTTCATATTCAGCCTTAACCACATCAGGTAACCTTAATGCAGAATTTAAAGTAGACTGGTCGGTTGGCAACCCTAATGAATCACTTATTTTTTTCAGATGCTGATAATATCCTGTTAATATAGCTTCATTAATTTTACTGTTTGACTCTGAACCATGATTTTCAACATGAATGGTTAAATCAATTTTACCTCTAATGAGTCTTTCTGCTATAACCTTTCTTAATTCAATTTCTTTTTCTCTGTATACAGAAGGTATTCGTACATTTATATCAATCTGCTTACTGTTAAGAGCTTTTAATTCAAGGTTTATCTTCTTGTTATTAACTTCAAACTCGGCTTTCCCAAAGCCTGTCATTGATTTTATCATGAATTATAATTTTATTATGTCGTAAAAATATCAAGCAATTACATTTGATCCTATTAGTTCGTCCTCAAAATACCATGCCGCAAATTGTCCGGCTGTTATCCCGCGTTGCTGGGTTTCAAAAATTATATAAGCACCCTCTTCTTTTCGGTAAATGGTACCTCTTTCCAGTGGCTGCCTGTATCGTATTCTGATGTCAAACTCCTTGCTTTCTCCAATCTTCATTTCCAAATCAGTTCTTATAAAATGAATATCGTCGGCCTTAATGAATAACCCCTGCCTGTATAGTCCCGGATGATCCTGTCCCTCACCAACATATACAATGTTGCGATGAACATCAGTTGCGATAACAAACAAAGGCTCCTTATAACCACCAATATTCAATCCTTTCCGCTGTCCCACTGTATAGAAATGCGCTCCCTGGTGCTCACCAATAACTTCTCCATTCCATGGTTTATAAGGATATGGGAAACATAACTTTTTAAAATTTTCTTCAGAAAACTCAACCTGCTTCTTTTTTAAAATAAATGGTGCCGGTATTTGAATCACATTACCAACTTTAGGTTGTAGTTGTTGCTGAAGAAAGGTAGGTAAATCAACCTTCCCGACAAAACATATGCCTTGTGAATCTTTACGTTCAGCAGTGGGCAAATGCTGGATCCGTGCAAGTTCACGAACCTGTGGTTTGGTAATGTTTCCTATTGGAAAAACTGCTTTGCTTAATTGCTCCTGATTTAATTGACACAGGAAGTAACTTTGATCTTTATTTGAATCAACACCGGCTAACAATCTGTAAATATTTCGACCGTCCTTCTCGATCTCTCCTCTTTGGCAATAATGGCCTGTAGCTACCAAATCAGCATCAAACTTCATTGCCTCTTCCAAAAATGTATCAAACTTGATTTCACGATTGCACAATACATCCGGATTCGGTGTCCTCCCTGCCTCATACTCCGCAAACATATAATCAACAACCCTCCGCTTGTATTCGCTGCTCAGGTCGACTATATGAAAAGGTATATCGAGCTTTTTTGCAACCATTTCTGCAATTAAGGCATCTTCTTCCCAAGTACAAGCACTTGTAACTGCACCTACACGCTCGTGCCAGTTAACCATAAATAATGCAATTAAATCATGGCCTTCCTGTTTTAATTTCCATGCAGCAACGCTGGAATCGACACCTCCTGATAAACCTACAACTATTCTCTTCTTACTCATCTGATTGATATACCCGAACTCACACTGTTCATGAAGGTCCGGTAACTTCCTTTCTTAAAGATTAAATTATTTAAAATTAATACTTTCTGTATCACAATAGTTCTCAGGCCACAAAAGTAGGAAGTAAATTCTAATCCTTATAACATTTCAATAGTTTATACGAATATAGATAGTGTAAATGAAACATTTGGCCAACATGAAAATACATGTTCACATTTGTGTCATTTCCCTGCAAATAGTTGATCTAAAACAGGCTTGACTGGTTGCGTTCCAATACACTTCGAGTGGATTGTATTCTTATAAATTTCTGTCTGCCAATAAAAATAATGACTCATCAATGAAATGAAGATCATGCAATAATCATAAAAGATGATTAAAATTCATTAAGCAAATCCAATAAAACAACTATAAATTAACATTTTCTTATGAAAATATGAACTTTTTGATATTTTTACAATCTATAAAAAACACAACAACCAGAATCATTTTTTAAGATGAAATTTAAGATATCCCTTTTACTCCTAATTACAATATTCTATACAAAATCCTTTATTCACGCTGAAGAAACGGATTCACCAAGTGATCCTCCATTTATGGTTCTTCAGGAAGATTTTTGGGTAAAAGAAACCCTTAACCGGATGTCACTTGATGAAAAGATTGCCCAACTTATGATGATCACTGTTTATCCCAGACAATCAGAAGCTGATAAGGATAACATTATATCGGAGATTGTAAAACATCAACCCAAAGGCATTCTTGTCATGCAAGGATCGCCCGTTAAAACTGCACGTTGGATCAATGAATTCCAGATCAATTCAAAAGTTCCGTTATTGGTAGCAATTGATGGGGAGTGGGGTTTGTCAATGCGAATTGACAGTACAATTAAGTA
>DASRQG010000482.1:0-3764 GCA_035645995.1 Mariniphaga sp.
TGATGCGATAATTGAAGTAGGCAAAGGTTATGGAAAAATAAACAGCACTCACTTTTATGTTTCGTCGGGATATGGAACATGGGGACCACCCATGAGAACCAACAGCCGATCGGAAATAATTGTATTTAGTATTACAAACAGCAATAGCTGATTGATGGACGGATATTTAGATGCCATTCATCAGTAAAAGTTAAAGTTTATTTGACCAGTTCATACACCCGTACATAATCAATCAGATATTTTTGGGGGAAGATATCCTGATCGATGCCTTTCTGTCCGCCCCAGCCGCCTCCGATTGCAAGATTCAGTATCAGGTAGTGTGGTTTATCGAAAGGCCAGGTTGCCTCTCCCGTTTTTTCATTTTCATAAACAAAGTAGCGATCATCGTCGACATAAAACTCGATCCTGTCGGGGTGCCATTCAATCGTATAAGTATAGAATTTTTTATAAGGCTCATGCAATTCAATTTTATTTCCCTTACCGGTTCCCAGAACATGATTATAGGCTTTCGTATGGATATTTGCATGCACCACGTCAGGGTCGAAACCTACATTCTCCATGATATCAATTTCACCGCAATCGGGCCATCGTGTTCCTTTTTGAATACTGTTGCCAAGCATCCAGATAGCAGGCCAGGTGCCCTTGCCGGTAGGAAGCAAGGCCCTCACCTCTACCCTTCCATACAGAATACTTTTCGTGCCAAAGGTATGAAGACTGGCAGAAGTAATTTTATTTCCTTCCCAGTTATCATTACGAGCCTCGATAATCAGGTTTCCATCTTCAACTCTTGCATTCTCAAGACGGCCTTTGGTATAATATTGCGCCTCGTTGTTGCGGACATACCCATGTTCATAATTCCAAATCCGGGAATCGGGTAAACCGTTGTAATCAAAGTTGTCTTCCCATACTAATTTCCATTTTCCGCTTTTATTTGAAAAGGGCTCATTAGCTTCACAAGTAACAATAAAAGGCACAACCAGAAGAAACAGAAGAAAACCAAATAATGAATTATTCATAAGATGATAATTTTTTATTCTTTACAACAATAAACAAAACACACAAGGCAAGATAATCAACTGCCGGGAAATTGAATTTTTAAAATAAATACCTGATCAACTTTCAGGGTAGAACATTCACGGTTAGACCTAATCAAAGATAAAAACTAATTTAAAAAGGAAGTCATATAAAAAAACAACTAATCTAATTTCTTATATCAGAGCGAAAAGCTGTATTTCAGCAAATAAAAACGATGCTTATAATCAGCGAAGGTTTACTACATCTTAAATCTATTGCTGAAACGAAACCATCAGTCAACCAATAGAAAAGGAAGTATTAGCTTTGCAGCAAATATGAAAGATATGAGTTTAAATGTTTACCCTGAAACCAGGGCACTGATATTCGATTTAGACGGAACCCTGTCGAATTCACTACCTGTACATATAGCTACCTGGAATAAGATAGGTGAACAATTTGGATTTAAATTTGATCCACAGATAATTATGGAAATGACAGGTATGCCGACCATTGCATTTGCCCGTCGCATTGTAGAACAATATAAACTTGATGCGGATCCATACGAGATTGTAAAGCAGAAACAGCAATCTTTTTGGGACTCTGCAAAACTGTTAGAGCCAATACAGGAAATTGTATCTATTGTAAAAGACTACCATAACAAGTTACCCATGTCGGTAGGCACCGGTGCAAGCAGAAAGAGTGCAGAAGTACAATTATCGGCACTTGGAATTGCCAGGTACTTTGACTTTATTGTCTCTGCAGAAGATGTAACTAAGCATAAACCGGAACCAGAAACCTTTTTGGAGTGTGCACGATTGATGAAAGTAAAGCCGGAATATTGTCAGGTATTTGAAGATGGTGATTTAGGAATAATAGCTGCAAAGAAGGCAGGGATGATGATAACGGATGTACGTCCGCATATTAGTTATGGAGAATGGATGCAATCCTGACAGCATTTGAATCGGTACTTCCACTGTTTCTTGTGATATTTACAGGTATGTTATTTTCTAAAAGAGGGATAGCAACCGTTCAGTGGGTAGATGTACTGAATAAATATGCCCTTTTGATAGGCTTTCCGGCCTTGGTAATAGTATCGCTCTTGCAACTTGACACCGAATTAAAACATTATGTACCCTTAATATTGATAAATTCGGCCCATATAGTTATAAGTATGTTTCTGGCATATCCTGTTGCCTGGATTTTTAAGCTTTCAAAAAAAATGAAACAGGCATTACTATTAATATTTCCGTTTGGAAATATAGCCTATTTGGGAATACCTGTTTTGGAAAATGCCTATGGCAGTGAGATATTACCTGTAGCAGCCATCCTCTCATCGGTTTATGTATTTTGGATGCTGACGCTGGCTCTGACATTAATAGAGCTGGATGAGGACAATGGCGTGCATCCGGGCAGACTCATAATGAGCTTATTAAAAAACCCCCTGCTTATATCTGTATTTATTGGAATCATTATCGTTAGTTTCAAAATTTCAGTACCAACCATATTGGATACAACACTACAATTTTTTTCGCAGTCGGTAACTGCAATAGTTTTGTTTTCATTGGGAATCTTTTTGGGGATGCAACGAGTAGGTGACATCAATGAATGGAAGAAAGTTGCTTTATGTTCAACTACTACAATGGTAATATTACCCGGATTATTTTATATATTTCTACAATACACCGGGTTACCTTTAGAAGAGATGAAAGCCAGCGTAGTAGATGCCGCCATGCCACTAGGACTCACCCCTTATGCACTGGCTGTTCAATACAATTTAAAGTCCGGTTTTTTTGCCCGCAGTGTAGTGTTTTCAACCCTTATTTCCATAGTCATCCTGCCAGTATGGCTCTACTTTTTGGGATAGGATCAATAGTTAAAGATAAGTAACCTTTACTGTATTAGTATTTCAAGGCTCATAAGCTATACGGTACATAATACCATTTTGGTCGTCACATAAAAGCAGGAACCCATCAGGATGCTGAGCCATACCAACCAACCGGCCAAAGTGAGATCTTCCGTCATCAGTAAGCCAACCGGTAATAAACGGCTCAATAGATTGAGGCCGGCCATTTTCAAAATTAACCCGTACTACTTCGTATCCTACAGCAGGAAATCTGTTCCATGAGCCTCGCATAGCTACAAATGCATCAAGATGATATTCCTGAGGGAAATCGTCCCCAGTATAAAAAGCCCATTGCATTGGAGCCGAGTGAGCCTGATAACCAAGAACCATGGGCTCAGTAGTTTCTGCAAATTTTTTCCTGCTCATGTTTCCGGGAGGAGGAGAAGAAGTAAAGTAGTCGACCTCTTGTTTACCGTAAACCCATGGCCAGCCGTAATGCTTACCCTGCTGTATATGGTTTAGCTGCTCGGGGGGAAGATCGTTACCACGCCCATCAGAATTATGGTCGAATCCCCATAATTCACCTGTTTCGGGATGCCAGCCAAATCCAATGGTATTTCGTAATCCTTCAGCAAAAATTTCCTGATTACTCCCATCGATTTCCATCCGTAAAATAGTAGCATGTTCATCCCTTGGCTCATCGCATGCATTACAGGTACTTCCTATTGATAAATATAACATTTTATCAGGCCCGAAACCTATGGTACGATTCGGATGTTGTCCCCCATCAGGCAAATCATCACGCAACTGTTCAGGAGATTGCAATGTACCATCCTTATTAATTTCTGCCCGGTAGAGTTCCTTAATAGTAACCATATAGAGCCAATTTTCGTGGATTGCCAAACCG
>DASRQG010000483.1:0-5623 GCA_035645995.1 Mariniphaga sp.
TGCCTTCAGCAATTAAATCACTTACAGCCTGCTTTGCTCTTTCAATACTTTGAAAAGGGCTGGATTTTGAACCTGAATTGTCATCACTGCCATCAGGAGCCACAAAAAAAGTATTTGAATTGCTATTACATGAGGATAACAAAAGAACTAAACATGAAAAAACAATGAGTATAAAACTTTTTGAAAAACGATAATTAACAATCATATCTGTAGAAATTAGGTTTATCTAATCAATTAAATTCAAAATCGATACAGATGAATTATCTTCATCTGATAAAATTAATTCCAGTTTCCGGTCAGTCGATGAATAAGCATCTTTAACCACCTTAAACTGATTATCAGTTGCTTCAGATGAAATGGATTCACCTGTTGCAGAAACCGGATTTACAACTATCAGGTTACTTTGAGGAAGCAATGCCTGTAGATGTACCAGGTCATAATAATGAATAGCTTCAGGCACTGCTGTCCATAAATATTCAGGAAGATAATTGCGGGTTGTTGCTACATCTTCGAACGAAATCAGAGGGTTCATCAATAGCGTTTTGTCGATGGATTTATTGAACACTGCAAAATGAAGATATGATGAACAAGCTTCATCTTTAACAACAGCTGTAATATCTTTTGTATTGACTCCCTTTAAATTTGCAAGAGCTTTAAATAGTATATACAGGTCGCTTGCCTGGAATCCGGCAATACATTTTCCAACAAGATTAGCACCTAAAAATAGGTTGAAAGAATAATCCTGAATATAGGAATCGCCTTTGAATACAGTATTTTTCAGCTCCCCTGTACCTAAAACATCAGGAGCTAGAATTGTATAGCCTTTATTGATGTATGCTGTAATCTCCTTATCATTGGCTATCAGATCATCTTTTCCGTTGGCTCCAAGATAAAAGAGTAATGGCCTTTGTTCCGTGGTATAAGGCTTTATTAGCACAAAAGGAATCGGATAATCAAAATCATGTCCCTGAATAAAATACTTTTGGATTTTATAATTTTCCTTTTCAACCTTTCCCGAATAAACTACAGATTTAATTTGGCGTGTGGTATCAAGTCCTGACAACTCCATTATTCTATCTAAGATCTGCTCACGATTCTTCTTCAGATCGTTGGCATCTTTTATAGCTCTTTCATTGACAGCCAAAATTGCCCTTTCTTTGTTAAAATCGTAGACTGTTTTGCTGTTGAAGGCAGAAACTACCTGCCCGGTATTGGTTACATTCAGCTCCTCTTCATCGAAAGGGTTCACCTCCAGATCGATTGTATCCAAAGGCAGGTTCAGTTCTTTTTGAAAGAACCCATACATCCCCTGACGGTTATCCTTTTTCGAACCATGAACACCATCAGCTTCAATCATTTTAATATTATCCGGCTTATTGAAAGTATTGAATATTTCTTTTGATTTAGCATACGTTTCTCTTGCACCCTGAATACTAAAGAAATCCTGTGTGGTAGAAATTATCATTGTTGGTTTTGGAGCCCTCATTGCTAACAGATCAACATGATCTATTCCTTTCAAAAGCCCCTTATATAAGTTTTGTTCTGCATCCTGAGGCCCTATTGATTCAAACAAACGATGAAAACCTGTGATATAACTTTCGGGAGCAGCAGCACGAACCCGGTCATCATAGGCAGCAATAAAAGCGGTTTGAGTACCTCCACCCGACACACCGGTCATTCCAATTCGATCAGGATCAACTTCAAGTCTGGAACTGACGTAATCAATAGCTCTTATTCCATCCCAGATAAAGTAATCGCTAATTGAATTGCCGGTCAATAAACTTTGGGCTCCGGCATAAGAATGCTCTGAGGTAGAACCTCCGATATATGACTGATTGGTTGTGGTATCGAGATATTGAACCCGTTCACCCTGCCCCAGCGGATCAAAGGTAAAAACAACAAAGCCTTTTTTAACCAGATTCAGTGTTGTTTGTTGGTAGATATCGCGTCGAAAGGCAGCCTGTGAGTGGCCCGTAGGAACAATAACAGCCGGAAATTTCTTTTGCTTTTTAACTTTGGGAATAAACAAACAACCTGTAACAAAAAACCCTGGTTGTGATTCGAAAACTATTTTTTCTGCAACAAAATCCTCACGATTCAATCTTCCTGTCATCCTTGCATTAAGTGGAGTTTTAGAAAAGCTGCTGAGATTGTCAGAAAAACTGTTCTTTAAAAAAGCAGTATAATCTAACCAGTCTTCTTTCCGGTGCAATTGGGAAACTGTCTTTTCCCTCTCAGCAAGTAGTTTTTCGGCATGTGAAGCAATATGATTATATAGTGCCGCACCAGTATTGGTATAAATCATCCACTGTGTCGGTTCACTTTTATAAGAATCGAGTACCGACACTGATTTATCCTGTGCATTCAGTCCGATTGCAGTTACCATGAAAACCACCCATAAACAGCAAAGATTCAATCTGATTTTTGTCATAATTGGTAATTGATTGTGTTATTTTTTTAATTCCAACATAATCTGAATTAGAACATACTTTTTACAGGGTTTCTTTTTCATTCCAGTAATTTCCTGCAGGCTAAAATTGCTCATAATATCAGATTGTTAAATTAACATTTTAAACTTAAAATCACACTATTTCAGATGCTTAACTATGATCCTTTCTATAAATACCGCACTACATTATACCTGTTCATTTACTTCACCGAATCAGGCAACCGGTTTGTTGATTCAAAGAAATCATTACCTGCTGTTCCCTTTGAAAAAAGATAATTAGCATTTTTAAAATCATTCCCTATAATTGTTACCCCTGTAGTATTTTTATCAACTTCGAGAATAGAACCTGTACCAACAGGAGCAATACTATTGTGTATAAAAACATCATTTACATTTTTCAGGGATATCGCTGCAGCATCCGAATTAATTGTTTGTCTCCCTTTAAAACCATCAATATCCAAATCATTCACCCACCAGCATCGAATGGCGCTTCCCAGGTTTTCATGTTCAGCTTCATCCCAATTAAAATTAATGTCCTTTAATCTCAGATCCTTCACATAACGGCAGAAAATATCAACAGGGGCTGTATGATGTCCAAAAGCAAAGAAAGGATCTTCAGGCTGTTGATGCATTTTTTCCTTTCTGCCACCCGTAAGGTTAATGCGGATGTTACTAAGGGTAATGCCTTTAATCCATGTTTCCTTATTTCCACTAATAAAAATTCCTCCACCAGTTTTCATTGTGATGTCAGAAATCAGCACGTTCTTTATATCACCTTAACTAGTGGCATCAGTTCTCCTGTGTGACCAAATAAATATTCCCTGACCGTGAGTAGTTCTGGTAGAATCCATCGTAATGTTGTTAATTGTCACACCATCAATAAGTCCTCCATCCCTCATGATTAAACCTATACCTCCACCCGAATCATGGATCGTGCAATTTGAGAAAGTAACATTTCTAAATTCACCAAGTGTTTCAGTACCTATTTTAAGGGCTGTTTCGGTAGTTACCAATACGCAGTTTGTTACCACCACATTGCGACATACTTTAGTTTTCGATCGGTCAGTTACTTTTAATACGATACAATCATCGCCACATTGAAGGAAACAATCGGATATTATGACTCTGGAGCAACCATCGGGATTGATACCATCAGTGTTGGGGCCATCTTCGTCATAAATTCCGTTCAGAATAGATATTCCGGTAATTATAACCCTGTCGCAGTCGATAGGGTGTATTGTCCATGCCGGACTATTCTCAATCGTAAAATCGTGAAGACGCAGGTTTTCACAACCAATAAACAAAAACATACGGTTTGGACGCCAATTATCTTTCTGCCATTCCTGAAATGAAACTTCACCTTTCATGTATGGCTCCCAAAAAGAAACTCCATTTCCGTTAATAGTTCCAATTCCGGTGATGCTTATATTTTTTGCATTTTCAGCATAGACCAGGCATTCATAATCTCCATAATCCTTTTTATTTGCACTACCTTGTATGACGGCACCTGAGGATAGATGAATTTCCACATTGTCTTTAATTCTGAATGCTCCTGTAAAATACTTACCAGAGGGGAAATAAACAGTACCGCCTCCCTTCTCACTGCAAAGATCGATCAATGATTGAAAGGCCTTGGTGTTCATAGTGGAACCATCACCAATAATACCATGTTCTGTAACATTGTAAATTGGCAGATCTGAACTTACAGGCACTAATGAATGTCTTTTAGCAGATTGTTTGGGTATTACGGCAAAACCGGCAAACGCAGCGGCAACATTTCCAATAAATTCCCGACGGTCCTTAATACTTTTTCCTTTATTGCTCATTGTCATGCATCCATGCTTTAGTTAATCAAACCTATCTTATCAAAATCAATTTGTTTAATCCCTAAATCAAAAGCCGGAGAGTTCGATTTCAACTTAAAACCTTTTTCTTCAAACCCTTCGAACAATGGGTCGGCAACCACACTGTTTGAATCCACCCCCTGACTACGGTATTCTTTCAACTGTTCATTACTGCTGTGCGGGAGCCCTGAAGCAAAATATAAATTGTTGTCAATATCGAAATCATTTAACTCAGGCATCTCGTCAAGGGTACTGAGCAAATTCCGGTATAACCCCAAACTAACAAAAGGTATTGGAGTTCCGACAGACTGATAACAAATGTTATTTTTCATTACACCTCCCTTTAAAGGCCCCCATGCAGCGATCCTTAAAAAAGAAAGCGGATTATGCACTTCACCATTCACCATTTCTGTAGGCACAAAATCAATCACATAATTATTAGTAATATAGCAATCGTATTTGGTTGTAATACCTGCTCTCGAAAACTGGTAAATAATATTGTCTGCAATGGTAATATCACGGGCATAATCATCAGCCCTGATGGCAGTCTGCCGGTGAGGGGAAATGTTTCGATGAATGTAATTATTCCGAATAACATTGTTTAAGCCTGTACCTGAAAAGTAGATTGCATTGCCATCATCGAGAACCTGCATTACATTAGTAATTTCGTTGAATTCAATTACATTTTCACTGCTAAACAAATAAGGAAACATTTTATCCCAATCGGTAACATGTCCTGACTCACGTACCCAATTCTCAACACCTTCTAATTCAATTCCTGCAGGATTAATTGTACCTGAAATTTCTCTCCTGTTGCCCATCCAACTCTTATTAAAGAACTGAGGACGTGGTCCACTTACAATAATACCCGAATAAGGAGTATTGTATATGAGGTTATTGGCAATGCGGTTGCCCCCACTTTGCCACAGATAGATTGCAGGAGCATGATAATAACTCTGACCGCAATCATGAATTTCGGTATTAAATATTTCGTTATTTCTGTTTACATCATCGTAACCCGGTCCATATCCGGCAAGCACAACCGGTATTCCTCCCAGGTAGCTAAATTTACTGTTCAAAATCTTATTCTGCCTGCTGTACTTGTCAAATCTTACACCTCCCCCTCCACTGGCAGTGAAAGTACAATTATCGATGGTACAATTTTCAGCATCAACCAACCGCACTAAGGCATCAGATTTATTGAAAAAAGCCCAATCATGCTGAAGGCCTATATCACCATCCTCCATGGTATCTCTATCGCCATGGGCAAAAGTGATTCCTACAAATGAAATATTTTTAATGATGTGGCCTTCATCTTCATTTCCTTCCA
>DASRQG010000484.1:0-3389 GCA_035645995.1 Mariniphaga sp.
CTTCGGCTGACTGGTTCAATAATCTTGAAGAATATGTGCAGACTTCTGACATGAAGGAGATGTATTATGATCCTTACGTTTCGGAATATGACAAAAGCAAAATGATTGACGGATGGTTTGTTCCTACAATGCCTGATCTTAACCAGCGAAATCGTCACGTTGCAAAATATCTTATACAGAACAGTATCTGGTGGATTGAATATTCAGGAGTGGACGGCATACGCCAGGACACCTACCCTTATGCAGATTATGATATGATGGTTGATTGGATAGAGGCAGTAGAAATGGAATATCCCGATTATAATATTGTTGGAGAAGCCTGGCTGAACAACACGATTGGTACTGCATTCTGGCAAAGAAACAGTCCGATTAATCCCAACAACACAAAATTAAAATCGGTAATGGATTTTAAGTTTATGGGACTTTCCCACTCTGCTTTCTTCGAAGAGACAGGTGAATGGGGAGGCGGACTGTATGGTATATTCGATCACATGACTTACGACTTTATTTATCCTGATATTTATAATGTGCTTAGGTTTCTTGATAATCACGATACCGACAGATTATTGAAAGAATTTCCCACCGACTTGTCAGGCTGGAAACAGGCAGTCACTTTCTTACTGACGATGCCTGGTACCCCTCAGATATATTACGGAACTGAATTACTTATGCATGGTAACAAGAGTCGCTCTGATGGTGATATCAGACTTGATGTTCCCGGTGGCTGGCCTGGTGATAAAGTAAATCAGTTTACAAGAGAGGGACGGGATGACATTCAGAACGAAGCATTTGATTTTATGAGCAACCTTCTTCACTGGCGTCGTGGAAATGATGTTATTGCTTATGGTGACATGAAACATTATTATTTGCAAAAGGGTGTATATGTCTATGAGCGCTACATTAACGACAAATCTGTACTGGTGTTTATGAACGGTTCAAATAAAGATGTTGAAATAAACCTTGACAGATATTCTGAGTCAATTATGGACAAGGTCGAATGGAATGATTTTCTCACAGGTAAAAAAATTTCAATGGGCAATACTATGAAGCTTGCACCTAAGGAGATCCTTATTTTAGAGTAGTTATAATTTTTTATCGCTAAAATTACGTTTGTAATTTTAGTGATTAAAATGAAATAGGCAACAGTATTACTGTACATTAATTATTAAAAAACCAACAATTATGAAATTTATATACAATCAGACTGCTAAGTCAGTCGGTACAGCGTTTATACTGCTGCTTATTTCTTTTATACTATTCTCATGTGGTGATGATCCTGTTGTTCCCCCCGAAAAGCCTGACCCAAAACCAGATGAACCGGACACTGAAGAGCCTGTTACTTTAAAAGATTGGTTTTCGTGGGATCTTGTTAATCCAGACGCGGATAAAGAACTTACTCTTTACTTCAAAGCTCCTGCAGAATCAGGTTTGTATAATCACAAAGGAGATGTGTACCTGTATTCCGGAATAATTGTAGAAGATCAATGGAGCTTTAACCCTTCTAATTGGACTGACAATAACAGCAAGTATAAAATGATTCCCGTTGATGGTGTAAATAACGCGTGGAGTATTAAACTCACACCTACAATAAGAGAATGGTACGGATCGGGAGAAACACCAATTAACAAATTGGGAATTATTGTTAGGAGTGCGGATGGAACAAAGAAAAGCAACAAGGATGATGCAGACTTTTTTATTGAAAACATAAAAGACATCAAGTATAAACCTTTTCAGCCGGCAGCTATAAAAATGGGAGCTATGCCTTCGGGATTAGAGTTCGGCATAAACATTATAGACAATACTTCTGTAACTCTTGTTTTATTCGATAAAGACAAAAATGGAGCAAGAAAAGATTTTGTACATGTTGTGGGCGACTTCAACAACTGGACATTGAGCAACGACGAGAAATCGCAAATGTACCGCGATGATGCTGCAGGTGTCTGGTGGATTACGATTACAGGACTAGATCCTTCAAAAGAGTATGCATTTCAATACTACATGGGAAAAGCAGGAGAAAGCACTTTTAGAGTAGCAGACCCTTATTCACGTAAAATACTTGATCAACACAACGATGGCTATATTTCGCAAACAACTTATCCAAATCTAAAACCTTTCCCCGAAGGTGCATTTGGTATTGTTTCAATATTCAAAACAGTAGATGAGGAATTTAATTGGCAGATAAAAGATTTTCAAATTCCAGCAAAAGAAAATTTAATTATTTACGAATTACTGTTAAGAGATTTTACCGAGAGCGGGGACCTAAACGGAGCAATGGAAAAACTCGACTATCTAGAGTCGCTCGGTGTAAATGCAATTGAGCTAATGCCAGTGCAGGAGTTTGACGGTAACGACAGCTGGGGATACAATCCTGCATTCTTCTTTGCCATGGATAAAGCATACGGTACTGACAGAATGTATAAAGAGTTTATAGACGAGTGTCATAAAAGAGGCATAGCAGTAATACTTGATGTTGTTTATAATCATGCAACAGGAGCAAATCCTTATGCACGAATGTGGTGGAATTCTGCTACAAACAAAACAACTGCAAATAACCCCTTCTTCAATGAGAATGATCCACACCCATACTCGGTTTTCCATGATTTCAATCATGAAGCACAAATAGATGGCAATTACATTGTAAGGGATTTTGTTAAACGAAATCTTAAGTACCTGCTTGAGGAGTACAACATTGATGGTTTCCGGTTCGACCTAACAAAGGGCTTCACTCAAAACGTCGATGGAAACAAAAATGATGATAATTCAGCGTACGACGCAAGTAGAATAACAATTTTAAGAGATTACCATAACACTATTAAATCTGTTAAACCGGACGCACATGTGATTTTTGAACATTTTGCAGAACAAACAGAAGAGAAAGTTTTAGGTAATGCAGGTATGTTACTTTGGCATAAGCAAATTAATGAATATAGTCAATCTGCAAAAGGTGTGGTAAATGGTTCCACCTTTTCAAATGGCTATTACCTCACTTCATCAAAACCATCGGGTTTTCAGGTTAGTTATATGGAAAGTCACGATGAGGAGCGAACTGCATATGCTCAATTACAAAATGGCGTAGGGCCACTCAAAACGGATATCAATGCACGCATGAAGCAACTTGGCACAAATACTGCATTCTTTTTAACAGTGCCAGGACCAAAAATGATATGGCAATTTGGTGAATTTGGATACGATATTTCAATTAATGAAAATGGCAGATTGGGTAGAAAACCTATAAAGTGGGACTACCTGAATGAACCGGCACGTAAAGAGCTGCATGATACGTACAAAACATTAATCAACCTGAGAATAGAACATCCCGAGTTATTTAATTCCACTGCCACTTTCGACTGGAAAGTTACTCCTACCTACTGGGATCAAGGCAGATTTAT
>DASRQG010000485.1:0-5058 GCA_035645995.1 Mariniphaga sp.
TTTGGCTGGATTCTGATTGTTGAGCAGGTTCCTCAGTCCCTTGCCGAATTCTTATTGGAGATTACCCAAAACAAATTTATTCTCCTGTTGCTTATTAATATTTTATTAATTGTTGTGGGGTCATTCATGGAAACCATTGCTGCCCTGCTGATTGTGTATCCAATTTTATTGAATGTGGCAGTTTCAGTTGGGGTTGATCCCATACAGTTTTCAGTGATTGCCGTTTTAAATCTTATTATCGGATTAAACACACCTCCAGTAGGTGTTTGTTTATTTGTAGCTTCAGGAATTGGTAAGGTTTCAATCGATAAAGTTGCAAAAGCAGGATTCCCATTTTTACTTATCAGTTTATTGGTATTATTGCTAGTCACTTATATCCCTGCATTATCATTATTTCTGCCTGGTTTATTTGATTAAAAGCACAGGCCTGTTAACCAGAATAAGTTTAGCTGATAAACAAACTTTTACCTGCGAATTCCGGATCACAGGTAAGATTCACCTTGAGTTTTCGTAATCCGGCTTCATCTCCGGGTGTTGGGATATGAGTAAGATGAATTTCACATCCTTCAAGATGTTTTAATTTTTCCAAAGCCATTTGACCGGCGGGATTAGACAATGCACTTATTGACAATACTATTAGGGTTTCATCCACATCAAGATTTGTCATCTTTCCATGAAGTATATTTTTCTTTAAGTGTGTTACAGAATCAATAATGCTTTGTGGAATCAGGTACATGTTGTCTGGTAACCCGGCAAGGTATTTAGTAGCATTTAAAATGAGGCTCGATGAGGCATGCAGCAACGGTGAATTTTTACCAGTAATAATAGTTCCGTCACGAAGTTCAATAGCAGCCCCGCTAAATGTGCCATCATTTCCTTTTCCTGCGAGTTCTGCCTCTTTTGCTGCCTTGCGTGCCGGAAGTACGATGTTTCGGTCTTCAGGTTTAGCTCCTACTTTGAGCATAATGGTTTTTATACGTTCAAAAACCTCTTTATCTGAAAATCCCATGGCATATTCCACGGCGCTTCTGAAATAACGTCGGATAATTTCCTGCTGCGCAGCTTCTGAAATAATCTGATCATCAATAATTCCCGCACTTGCACGATTAACACCCATATCGGTAGGAGATTGATAAAGGGATTCACCACCGGTTATTTTTTCGAAGATACGCTTCAGCAGATTGAAAGCCTCTATATCCCGATTATAATTTGAAACTGTTTTGTTATAGGCCTGCAAATGGTGCTGATCGATAAGAACCTTATCATTAAGATCAATAGTTGCAGCTTCGTAGGCTATATTTACTTTATGATCTACAGGAAGATCCCAGATTGGGAAAGTTTCAAATTTAGCATACCCGGCTTTTATTCCTTGTTTGTATTCATGGTAAATATTTCCAAGACAGGTGGCAAGTTTGCCACTACCAGGTCCGGGGCCGGTTACAACTACAATGGGTTTTGTTGTTTCAATATATGGATTTGCTCCATAACCTTTATCACTTACAATGGTATCAACATCTGCCGGATATCCTTTAGTAGGGGAGTGGAGGTAAACTTTAATTCCTCTTCTTTCCAGTTTGTTCTTAAAAGCTTTGGCAGGTGGTTGCTTCTGATAACGGGTTATAACAACTGCAGTAACTTCAATATTCCATTCTCTGAAATCATCTATTGTTTTCAGGGCATCCACATCATAGGTAATGCCAAAATCGGCTCTGATTTTTTTTCGTTCAATATCACCTGCATGGATACATAAAATTACATCAATTTTATCCTTTAATTGCTGTAATAACCGCATCTTAACATTAGGGTCAAAGCCAGGAAGAACTCTTGCAGCATGATGATCATATAATAATTTACCTCCAAACTCGAGGTATAACCTCTGGTTAAAACGGTTCACCCTTTCAAGAATAGCAGCCGTTTGTTCTCTGAGGTATATGTCATTATCGAAACCGATAGATTTTATAGTATGTATCATGCTCTGTTCTCTCTAAAAAATGATTTGGTACTGATGCCACAAAATTCGGAAAATTTTTAGCTTTCTGAAATATCATGACCAAAAAGAATAAAAAAAGGAACCATTAGGTTTCCCGGGTTCCCAGTTATCAACTAAACCGAAATGGTCAAAGATAGAATAAATAACAGCCTAAATTTCATTAATCTGATTTGTTTTTTCTGGCTTTTATTTCCATCGGAAGAATACAGTTGTAAATAAAATTATTGACCGGTATATCAACATTATATATTTTTGCGAGCTTTACTACTGTGCCATTTTGATAATCAATTTCAGAAGGTTTTCCTTCCCAGATATCACGCGCTAAAGAAGTTGTAGAATCATATGGAAACAAGTCGATTGCTGATATTGTTTTATCGATGAAGTCTTGTTTTATCTGTATGCCTTCTTTTTGAGAAAGGATAAATATTTCGTTTAATAAATCAACAATCATTTGTCTGGTTTCAGGCAGTGCGCGTAATTCACCATAATTTGATCTGGTTACAGCTAATAAACCACCCACACAAATTCCAATAAATTTTTTCCATAACTCCACTTCAATATCATCAGGAATAAAAGAATTGATTCCGGCATTAAGGAACAAATTATTAATTTTGTTAACCCTTTCTGAATGTGATTTATCGAGCTCGCCAAGAACAATAGACGGGGTAATTGCAAAATGGTTAATGATGCCAGGTGCTTCAATTTTGCTGATAATACGACAAAGTCCACCCAAAACATGCTTTTTATCAATTTCTTCAGCAAGCTCATCTGCAGCCAGTATCCCGTTTTGCAGAGGCAAAATGATGCTGTTGTTGTGAATAATCGAATTTAATTCTCGGACTAATTCCTTTATCTGCCACGCTTTTACTCCCAAAATAATAAGATCGGGCTGAGATAAATTACTTATTTTGTCGGTTGCCTTAGGTTTGGGTATATGAAAATCACCCAAAATACTTTTCACGGTAAGGCCTTTGGTTAGTAATGCATTCAGATGTTCTCCACGGGCGATGAATGTTACATCATGTCCTGCTTTTGCAAGTTTTCCTCCAAAATATCCTCCTACACCACCCGTTCCTATTATTGCAATTTTCATATTTTTAGCTTCTGTATTCATTATTTAATATTGCACATTTTGATTTTAGTTTGCCCTGAAATTATGAATATTATTTCGAAATCAACAAAATTAAATAATATGCTCCCATAATTTTGGTAATAAATTTGTTTATTTTGTAACAGACCATTTAAGTTGACAATCCTTTGTATATTGATAAAAATACTGAAAATGAATTATTAGAGGGTCTGATTAAAAGCAGTCATTATTGTTTCAGGCAGCTCTTCAATCGGTATAACAAGCCCTTGTTGAATTTTTCAAAGCGTTATTTGAGATCAGATGAAATTGCAGAAGATGTTGTGCAAGAGGTTTTCATCAAAATTTGGAACAAGCGTAAGGACATTGATAGTTCTAAATCATTTAAAACTTATATTTTCACAACAGCTCTTAATATTATAAGGAAGCATTTCAATAAACTTGCTGAATCAAATCAAGCTAAGTTTGAAATAGTACGTAGCTTTTCAGACATGCCCGACAAGCTGGCCTATCAGGATAATGTTGAAGAAATGTTTGAGCTGTTGGAGCAATTGATTAATTGTTTGCCTGAAAGACAAAAACAAGTTTTTATCAGAAGGAAACTTGATGGAAGATCGCAAAAAGAAGTTGCGGAAGAATATCAAATATCTGTTAAGACCGTAGATTATCATGTTTCCGAAGCAATGAAATTTTTAAAGAAAGAATTTGCTAAACATGGAAATAAATCATTTCTGCTATTCCTTTTAATCATAGGAAATTAGGATAAAAATATTTTCTTAAAATATAGTTATCTTAATTTTTATAAAAAAAATGTCACTTTCCCACTGGGGATTTTTCCAAAATAAAGATATAAAAGAATAAATAGGAGGATTATAAGTTCTATAAAGAATTTTGATTTTATCATCCTCCTGTTATATGAATAGTATGATTGAAAAAGAAACAAATAAGTTGTTGAAGAAGTATACCGAAGGGCGTTATTCGTGGAATGATTTCCAGGAGGTCAGGAAGTTGTTCGGTAATATACATGGAAGAGTTAACAACGATATAAAAAATAATCTGGAAGCTCAGTGGAAACATTTGGCAGACACAGATTCAGGGCAGGCAGAATCAAATTATATCCTTTATCAAAAGATTGAAAATAAAATCAGGAGTAAGGAAAGAAGTAAAATAACATCCTTATGGTTATACTACCGACAGGCTGCAGCAATATTTCTGGTTCCCGTATTGGCCTTCGTGTTAGGTTATATCGTTTTAAGCAACTCAACCAAATCAACACAAACGGCCTGGGTTGAAATTAATGCACCACAAAGTTCGCGGATACAATTTGAATTGCCCGATGGTTCCAGTGGATGGTTAAATAGTGGATCACGTTTAAAGTACCATCCCGGTTTTTCCAAACAACGTGAAGTGGAACTTGCAGGGGAAGCCTATTTCGATGTAACATCATCAAAGGAAGTATTCAAAGTAAGTACCCCCGGATTGGAAATAAATGTTCTGGGGACTGAATTCAATGTTACTGCTTATCCCAACGACGAGTTAACACATGTTTTGTTAACAGAAGGGGAGGTACAAATTGAAGGTACGGAGAAAATGTTTGAAAGGAACCTGGTGCCTAATGAACGATTAACATTTAATCCTGCCGAAAATAAGGTTATTGTACAAAAAGTTGAACCACATTCCTTTACTGCATGGAAAGATGGGTTGCTTGTTCTTGACAATGAACCCCTTGAATCTGCAATTAGTCGTTTTGAAAGATGGTATAATGTTGATATTGAGATCAAAGATGACGTATTGAAAAAATATCGTTTTAAAGCGACCTTTGAAGATGAACCACTTGAAGAAGTATTAAAATTACTTTCTGTTTCTACTCCAATGGAGTATTCAATTGATAAAAGAACTGAAAATTCAGCAGGGATTTTCAACAAGAAAAAAGTAAGTATTTGGTTAAATAAATAAAAAAGCAAAACAGGAAAGTGCTGGT
>DASRQG010000486.1:0-16629 GCA_035645995.1 Mariniphaga sp.
AAAATAGCAGAACTACAGGAGCTTCAACAGCGGATTCAGAATTATCATGCAACAGCAAATCAACAACTACAACAGAAACATGCTGAAGTATTGGAACCTGTTTTTGATAAAGCAGAGAAAGCAATAGAGGAAGTTGCAAAAGAACAAGGTTTGTTATATGTTTTCGATACCGGAACAAGAGTGGTTCTTTACAAATCAAATCAAAGTATAGATTTGTTGCCATTGGTTAAGAAGAAATTGAATATTCAGTAAGAATATCTATTAGCGATATTTTTTAAAACCGTCATTGATAAATGGCGGTTTTTTTGTGATTAAATATTTTCATTATCTCAAGAATATGCGCTTCATTATTGAATTAGAAATATTTTTAACCTTGCTGACAATTTGTTTGGTTTGATCGTTTATTACAATTAATTTAGTGTTATAAACTACAATCCAATATAATATATGAATGCAGTAAGCGTTACCGAGAATTCTTCTGAGGATATGATCCCGATAAACACTTATTTATTTGAGATTGCCTGGGAAGTGTGTAATCAGGTGGGGGGAATATATACTGTAATCCGATCAAAGGTGCCTTCTGTAATTGAGCAGTGGGGGAAAGAGAATTATATATTGATAGGGCCTTATTTTGAAGATCAGGCTTCCGCTCATTTTGAGCCGGCAACCGATTACGATACTGATGTTGGGAGAGCAGTTCTTAAAATGCAGGAAAGAGGATTCGAAGTCCACTACGGTAATTGGATTGTATCGGGCAGGCCTTCCGTGGTTTTATTTAATCCATATTCTGTGTTTGATAAATTACCGGAGATAAAACATTTCATGTACCAGGATTACTATATTTCGTTACCTGGTCATGATGAATTAATAGATAAAGTAGCCGCATTTGGATATCAAGTGAAAGAATTCTTAAGATACCTTTGTACTTCAGGATTTTGCAAGAAGCGGGTAATCGCACATTTTCATGAGTGGATGGCAGGCACACCCATACCCGGCCTTAGAAAGGAAAATCTGAATATAAAAATTGTTTTCACCACCCATGCTACTTTATTGGGACGATACCTGGCCATGAATGATAATAATTTTTATGAGAACCTTGCTTTTTATAATTGGGAGGCCGAGGCTAAAAAGTATAATGTTAAGCCCATCGTTGATATAGAACGTGCTTCTGCACACGGAGCTCATGTATTCTCTACTGTTAGTGAGGTTACCGGAAGAGAATGTACCCATTTATTAGGCAGAACACCTGATCTTATTTTACCAAATGGTTTGAATATTCATCGGTTTGAAGCATTACATCATGTGCAAAATCAACACCTTCAAAACAAGGAGAAAATACACGATTTTGTGAGGGGTCATTTTTTTCAAAGTTATTCATTTAACCTTGATAATACATTATATTTTTTCACATCAGGAAGATATGAATATCACAATAAAGGCTATGATTTAACGCTTGAAGCGCTAGCCAGGCTGAACTGGAGAATGCAACAGGAAAATATAGACATAACTGTTGTTGCCTTTTTTATTACTCAAAGGCCCTTTTATACCTATAACCCAAATGTGCTTCAATCAAAAGCTCAAATTGAAGACATACGTATGGTTTGTGAGGAAATTAAGGAACAAGTGGGCAGCAGGTTATATGAAAAAATTACAACCAACAGTGATCCTTATTCCTTTCCTGATTTAAGTGATATGGTAGATGATTATCTGAGACTAAAACTCAGGAGAAATGTACAAAGCTGGAGAACCAGATTATTGCCAAAAATAGTTACGCATACCCTGGAAGATGATGTCAATGATGAGATCTTAAATTTTTTGAGGGTTGCAAATCTTGTAAATAATCGGCACGATAAAGTTAAAGTAGTATATCATCCGGATTTTATATCCTCCTCGAATCCATTATTTAAGATGGATTATAGTCAATTTGTGAGGGGTTGTCATTTTGGTATATTCCCTAGTTTATACGAACCCTGGGGATACACTCCTCTTGAATGCCTGGCCAGTGGACTACCTTCTATTACAAGTAATCTGTCAGGTTATGGTGATTATGTTTCAAGAAACATCATTGATAATGAAAAGAATGGAATGTATATTATCGACCGGAAGACAAAAAATTTTAACGATGCAGCTGATGCGTTAACTGATGTTATGATGGAAGTAGTTAAGTTAAACCGGCGTGATCGAATCTCGTTAAGGTATAAATGCGAAGAAGCATCTTTGCATTTTGATTGGTCGAATCTGCTAAATCATTATATTAAAGCCTATAACATGGCTGTAATTCGTTAATTCAATTTATATGTCGTATTCACCAATTGGTGTATTTGATTCTGGTTATGGGGGGTTAACAGTACTAAAGGAACTTGTTAAGGTTCTGCCTCAATACGATTTTCTTTATTTAGGTGATAATGCCAGAACTCCATATGGAACCAGATCATTCAGAGTAGTTTATGAATATACACTTGAAGCTGTACAATATCTTTTCTCTCAAAACTGTCATTTGATTATAATCGCTTGTAATACCGCTTCAGCAAAGGCGTTGCGAAATATTCAACAACTCAATTTGCCATTTATTGCTCCCAACCGAAGGGTGTTGGGTGTCATCAGGCCCAGCGTTGAGAAGGTAGCTGAAATTACCCGGAACGGCAGGGTGGGAGTATTAGGTACTCCTGGCACTGTGGCATCTGAATCATATCCGATTGAATTTCAGAAATGGGCTTCCGGGAAAGTTAAATCAACTGTACAGGAGGCATGTCCTTTGTGGGTTCCTCTGGTTGAGAACAATGAAATTGATTCGGAAGGTGCCGAATATTTTGTACGCAAAAATATTACAAACCTTTTTAAGAAAGATAATGATCTTGACACACTGGTTTTAGGATGTACACATTATCCTTTATTGATTCAACAGATAAGGAAATTTGTGCCGGCGGAGGTCCATGTTTTAGAGCAGGGAAAAATTGTTGCAGAAAAGTTGATCGATTACCTGAAAAGGCATCCTGAAATTGAACAGAAGTTGTCGCAAGGAGGAGAAATAAGGTTTCAGACAACAGAGTCATCTGAGAATTTTAATGAAAAAGCAGCGCTCTTTCTAGGACAGAATGTGCTGTCTGAAACCATACATTTATAATTAGCCGGATTATTTAGCCAGAATCTTTTTTACTTCCTGTTTCATGTCCTCGTATTGTTCTTCGATGCTGGTTAGTAATTTATATTGAGCACGTGTACGAACAAGGTTATGCTCGGGATATTTTATTTTATAATAATTATCCCCATCTATATAATCCATCAAGAATCTTAGAACTTGTTCGTAGGTTATATATTTAGCTGAAAATGGCAAATATTCCAATTCCTTGTCAATCAGAAATGATGCTGCCTCTTCCAGATATCCCTTCGTAAAGGCTTTAAATATTTCCATATTCATCGAGACATTATCAAGATTGGTGTCATCCTCCTTCCCGGTATTGGTATAAAAACGTATTGCATCACCAAAGTCATTCAGAACTGTGCTGCTCAACACAGTATCAAGATCAATGACGCATAACACCTCTCCTTTTTTATCGAAGAGTATATTATTGATTTTTGTGTCATTATGACTTATGCGGGTTGGAATAGTTCCATCTTCAACAAGCGCCCAGAAATCCATCATTTCCTTACGTCGATTCTCAATCCATTCAATTTCTTCAGCAACCAGTTTTTTGCGTCCGACAGGATCTCTTTGTAGCGTGTTGTCCCATTGTTCAAAGCGTATCCTTATGTTGTGAAATCCGGGCAGAATATCAGTCAGATGTTCATCAAGGTCGGCAACCAGTGATTGAAATTTACCAATACCTTTTCCTCCTGAGTAGGCTAACTCCGGAGTTTGTGCTGAATCATAAGCAATTGTATCCTCAATAAAAAGGCTAACTGCCCAAAATTCATTTTCTTCATCTTCATAATACAGCTTCCCATCAAATGCCGGAATTATAGTCATTGCTTCCCTCATGGGGTCACCTCCGGCTTTTGCAACTTTAGCTTTAATGTGGCTGCATACCTTTTGTATGTTCTCCATCATGGCTGGGACAGGAGAAAATACCCGTTTATTTTTTCGCTGTAGAATGTAGCGTGGAGAACCTTCTTTCAGTTCAATTATAAAAGTATCATTTATAAAACCCTCACCCAGGGGGGCTACATTACTGACTGTGCCATCAAGTTTAAACTTACCGGCAACTTCTTTGAGCTTATTATTCATCTTATTCATATAAATTTTCCGGATAATGTCCTTCTTCAATTAACTTCTTTAACTGTTCCACAACAATAGGTTTGTCTTCTTTATAAGTAACTCCAAACCAGGGGGAATCAGCTTTCAAAACTTTTACCTTCGCCTGGTTATCTTTAATCATTTCAAAGATCACTGAAGGGATAAACATTTCAGATTTTAATTCATTAATGTGGTTGTCGAGAAATTTTTTGAATTTATTTTCCAATATATCAAAAATTTGTGGTTTCATACCCCAAATATTCATTGAAACGCTTTCATTTCCTGAAAGTAGAAGTTCTGAATCATCGGATTCAACAGAAATTATTTGTGAATCTTTTATCAATATTTTTGTAGTTTCTACAATCTTCTGAAGGTTATTCATTTCATCAACTTCACATACTCCTCGTGATACTGAACCATGTTTAGAAAGGGTATTTTTTAACTTATACCCAACCATAGAAAATTCATTTGGATCAGCTGAACTGTTAAGAAAGTCAGCCATGACTTTATAAGCATTATATCCATAAAAATCATCGGCATTTAATGCGCAAAACGGTTCTTTTATGGCATCACGTGCTACCAGGATAGCATGTGCGGTTCCCCAGGGTTTTTCTCTGTTTTCAGGCAGAGAATAACCTTCCGGCAGATTGTCGAGTTCTTGGTATACATATTCGATTTGTATTTTATCCTGAAGCTTTGAACCGATTTTTTCTTTAAATTCATCAGCAAAACTTTCTCTTATGACAAAAACCACCTTTCCGAATCCTGCTTTAATTGCATCGTAAATTGAATAATCTATTATGGCTTCTCCATTTGGTCCAACAGGTTCAACCTGTTTAAGTCCTCCAAACCGGCTACCCATTCCTGCAGCCAGTATAAGCAAAGTAGGCTTCATATTATTATCTTTATAATTATTTCCTGTTTATTAGTTGTAAAATATTTAACGTTATTTATACCAGCTTGCATAGAGGCCATAGGATGAAGCAATTCTGGTAATTTCATTGTCAAGCAGATCGGGACTGATAGCTTTTATTTTTTTTGCAGGGATTCCTGCATATACACTTCCACTTTCTACAATAGTGCCTTTGGTGACTACAGATCCCGCAGCAATAATAGAGTTACTTTCAATAACAGCATTATCGAGAACCACCGCATTCATACCGATCATGACATTATCCTGAAGCGTACATCCATGAACGATTGCCCCATGTGCAATTGTAACATTATTGCCGATTTCAGTTGGTGATTGTTTATAGGTAGCATGGATAACTGCATTATCCTGAATGTTTGTGTTATTTCCAATTTTGATATAATGAACATCGCCCCGTATTACTGCATTAAACCAAACGCTACAATTAGTTCCTAATTCTACATCTCCTATAATAGTGGCTGTTTCTGCCAAAAAACAATTTTCTCCTATTAGTGGTGTTTTATTATTAACTGTTTTGATAAGTGCCATTGTTTGCGAAATTTAAAAAATGAATTTCAAAGATATTAAAACTTTAAAAATTAAGGTTTGTCATTTTCAACTTATTAAATATTGGTTATTTTTGCTACTTTTAAACGCACAGAAAAGAACCTTGAAGATTTTATAATTTGTAAGTTTATACGCTAATTTACTTTCGATCTAAAAGGAAACAATCAAAAACCATAGGTAAATGAAGGATGAAAAAATAATTGAGCTGGAAGAGGTTGCCATTCGGTTTTCCGGGGACTCAGGTGATGGCATGCAACTCACGGGTACGCTGTTTTCAGATGCGAGTGCACTAATTGGAAACGACATTTCCACATTTCCTGATTATCCATCTGAAATACGTGCCCCGCAAGGGACTGTTGGAGGAGTATCGGGTTTTCAGGTACAAGTTGGCCATAAGCAGGTAACAACACCGGGAGATTTTGCGCATGTATTGGTCGCAATGAACCCGGCAGCTGTAAAAGCCAACGCACGTTTTATGAAGCCCGGTGGGACTATAATATATGATAGTGACTCTTTTACAGAAAAGAATCTTAAAAAGGCGGGGTTTATAACAGATGATCCATTTACTGAGCTTAACATAAATGATTATCGTCTGATTGCAGTTCCAGTTACAAGTTTGACCAGGGAAAGTCTAAAAGATTTTGGGTTAGATAATAAAAGTATAGTTCGCAGCAAGAACATGTTTACTTTAGGGTTGATCTGCTGGATGTTTAATCGTCCACTCGACCATATTGAATCTTTCCTGAATAGTAAGTTTGGTAAAAAACCCGTGGTAGCAGAATCGAATATTAAGGTATTGCACGACGGTTATAATTATGGGATGAACCTTCAGCACATGACTCCTACCTACATGGTTAACCCTGCTGAAATCATTCCCGGAATATACAGAAATGTAAATGGTAATTTTGCTACAGCATGGGGTTTTTTAGCTGCAGCCGAAAAGGCAGGGCTGGAATTATTTTTGGGATCATATCCGATCACACCTGCAACGGATATTTTGACTGCCCTGTCTGAGCGTAAGGATTTAGGGGTTAAGACCTTTCAGGCAGAGGATGAAATAGCCGGCATAGCATCAGCTTTAGGTGCTTCATACGCAGGTGATCTGGCCATTACAACTACTTCAGGGCCTGGATTGGCATTGAAATCTGAAGCGATTGGATTGGCTGTAATGGCAGAGTTGCCTATAGTTGTTGTAAATGTTCAGCGTGGCGGGCCATCTACAGGCTTACCCACAAAGACTGAGCAGTCGGATTTAATGCAGGCTTTATATGGACGGAACGGTGAAAGTCCTGTTGTTGTTTTGGCTGCAGGAACTCCTTCTGATTGTTTCTATTATGCCTATTTAGCTTCAAAGATAGCACTTGAACGTATGGTTCCTGTTATTCTGCTTACAGACGGTTTTCTGGGGAACGGCAGTGAACCTTTCAGAATACCAAAAGTTGCTGATCTTCCTTCTATTACACCCCGCATTGCTAAAAATGCTGCTTCCTATAAACCATACAATCGCGATGAACAAATTCTTGCACGGGATTGGGCTTTTCCGGGTATGGCAGGTTTTGAACACCGGATTGGGGGATTGGAAAAAAACGTTGCAGGCACTGTAAGTCATGATCCGGAAAATCATGAAAAAAATACTATTATCAGAGAGCAGAAGGTTCAAAATATAGCTGATATGCTTCCAGAGTTAAACACTGTTGGAGATGATGAAGGTGAGATGCTTATAGTAGGATGGGGTGGCACATACGGGCATTTAATCGGAGCTGTAAGAGAACTAAGAAAAGAAGGTAAAGATGTTAGCCTCGCTCATTTTAATTACATAAAGCCTCTTCCCAGGAATACAGAGGAGGTATTTTCCCGGTTCAATAAGATTGTGGTTTGTGAATTAAATCTTGGGCAATTTGCAAGTTACTTAAGGGACAAACTTCCGGGGCATAAATATTTTCAGATTAATAAAGTTAAAGGTCTGCCTTTTACAGTTCAGGAAATAAGAAATGGAGTCGAAAAACTACTGGAGGATTAAAATATGAGCGTACTAAATTATACAATAAAAGATTTTAAGAGCGAGAATGAAGTTAGATGGTGTCCCGGTTGTGGCGATTATGCAATTATGAATGCTGTACAACGGACAATGGCTGGTATGGGCATTCCAAAGGAAAAGTTTGCTGTTATTTCCGGGATAGGATGTTCTTCAAGATTTCCATATTACATGAATACCTTTGGGTTTCATACCATTCATGGCCGTGCAGCAGCAGTGGCATCAGGTGTGAAAATAGCTAACCCTGAATTGAGTGTATGGGTGATAACCGGAGATGGAGATGCAATGGCAATAGGAGGGAATCATTTTATCCATACTATACGTAGAAATATAGATTTAAACATTATAGTTTTTAATAATCGGATTTATGGATTAACTAAAGGACAATATTCCCCTACTTCAGCAAGAGGTTTCAAAAGCAAAACATCACCTTTTGGTACAATTGAAGATCCATTCATCCCAGGTCAGCTTGTTATTGGTGCAGGGGGTACATTTTATGCCCGTGGTATTGATGGTAATGTGAAATTAAGCGAATCCATATTATCGGAAGCTGCGGGATTTAAAGGAACATCGGTAATAGAGATACTACAAAATTGTGTGATCTATAACAATGGTGTTCATGCTATAATCACTGATCCCGAATTTAAAGCAGAACGTCAGCTTATACTTGAGCATGGGAAACCAATGGTTTTTGGGGCCAATAACGATAAAGGCCTGATTATGGAAAGAGGCAAAATAAAAGTTGTTAAAATTGGAGAGAACGGAATTACTATTGAAGATATCTTAGTACATGATGCACATGAAAAAGATCCCTCTGTGCACTTAAGCCTGATTAACATGACGTTGCCTGAGTTCCCTATGGCATTTGGAGTTATTAGAAGTGTTTCGGGGCAAGTTTATGATAAGGAGCTGGAACAACAAATTAAACAGGCAAAGGAAACGCGGAAAATTACATCGGTTGATGAATTATTGCGTTCTGGAAACACCTGGGAAGTTACAGGTATAAAAAATGGGAACGGTAAGCCCAAAAAGAATCCTGAAAAGGAGATATAAAAGAAAGAAATAAAAAAGATTCCATCGTTAGATACTTAACTGATGGAATCTCTTTTTTGATTATTTAAAACCTGAAAGCTACACCCAGGTTCAGGTAGGCAATTCCATAACCTAATTCTACCATACCTGCAATATTTTCATTGAAATAGTAACGTCCGCCAACATAAAATGCAGAAATAAAACCACCACTGGCAGCAGAGCCAAAAGTATCCTGACTATTCCAGTTAACAACCCGGTATCCCAACAACAAGCCGGCATATGTGTCGAGATTATCAATAAATTGATAATGCAAAGCACCACGTCCGCCTAAAATGATATTGTTAAAACCATAGTCTGTTCCTGAAAGTCTATAATCATAGCCTGCATAACCTAAATAACCTCCAACTCCAATAGAACTGCTTTCATCGAATAATTCATCAACTACATTAAATTCTATTGATGCTGACAGGGGAGGAACAGTACTGCCATAGGCATTTCCGGTATAAAGAGTACTACCGATACCAAGGCCGAGGTTAAGAACTTTGTCGCCTTCTGTGAAGGTGTTGTTTTGTGCTTTAGTTGTAAGGGCAAAAACAAGAACTAGCATTAGTGGTAAAATCTGTTTTTTCATAATTTTTCAAAATTTGGGATTACGTTATACAAATTAGTTTTAGAACGTTTAAAGTCTATGTTTGTTTAGATTTATTCCAAATAGAAAGAACAGAATAATCTTGGTTGTTAATTTTAATTCAATTTATTGATCGCAATGGAATAAATGTATATTTGTAATTTGTTAATAGACATATATGAAATCATTTAAAATCGGAGATTTAACAGTTGCTATTCCTGTGATCCAGGGTGGAATGGGCATTGGAATATCATTATCAGGATTGGCATCGGCTGTTGCTAATGAAGGAGGGGTAGGTGTAATTTCTGCAGTTGGAATTGGGATGTTTGACAAGGATTATGCAAGAGACTTTATAGGAGCCAATATCAGGGCACTACGAAATGAAATAAGAGAAGCCAGAAACAAGACAAAAGGGGTTATTGGTGTAAATATAATGGTTGCACTCACTAACTTTACTGATTTAGTAAAAACATCCATTGCAGAAAAAGCTGATATAATATTTTCGGGAGCCGGCCTTCCTTTAAATCTTCCATCATTTCTGAATAAAGGAGATGTTACAAAATTAGTTCCCATTGTTTCTTCAGGTCGTGCAGCACAGTTAATTTGTAAAAAGTGGAAGGAAGCTTATGACTATCTTCCTGATGCTATAGTGGTTGAAGGCCCTAAAGCCGGAGGTCATTTAGGTTTTAAGCGTGAGCAACTTGAAGATCCCGAATATAAATTGGAAAAACTTGTACCTGATGTTATCAATCATGTCAGGCCTTTTGAAGAAAAATATAATCAGGCAATACCGGTTATCGCTGCAGGAGGTATTTATTCAGGAGCTGATATCATGCGATTCCTCGAACTGGGAGCATTAGGTGTTCAATTAGGAACCCGTTTTGTTACCACCCATGAATGTGATGCTTCAAATGATTTTAAGCAATCCTATATAAATTCTGTTGAAAGTGATATTGAAATAATTCAGAGTCCGGTAGGCATGCCTGGCAGAGCTATTAAAAACGAATTTATTGACAAGATTAACAGAGGAGAAAAGAAACCAATAAAATGTCCTTATAAATGCCTCAAGACCTGTGATTTTGAGAAAACTCCGTATTGTATTTTTATTGCTTTAATGAGTGCTATGAGAGGTAATTTCAGAAATGGCTACGCCTTTGCCGGAGCCAATGCATGGAAAACATCAAAGATAATTTCTGTAAAAGAAACTTTCGAAGCACTTAAACAGGAATTTTTTGAAGCAGTATCTGGTAATTCTTCGGTTAAATAATGACAAAATAGTTAAGAAACGATTGGATAGGTTGCCGTATAGGTTAATTCGGTTTTCCAACTCTGCATTTTTTACTATTTTCGGTTTGAATTAAATTTTAACCAAAAGATGGAACTTATTGAAGTTTTTGGAAAAGAAACAAAAAAAATGTTTCACCAAATTCCGGAAAAGCTCTACCGAAATGACCCACATTATATCCTGGTTTTGCATCGTCAGATTGAAAATATTTTTGATCGTAAAAAAAATGCAAAATTTAAAGATGGTGATGCCTGTCGCTGGATACTTAAAGATAAAGGTAAGTATATTGGCAGAATAGCTGCATTTTATGATCAAAATTATTCAACGGGCTATGACCAACTTACAGGAGGTATAGGTTTTTTTGAATGTATCAATGACCAGGTTGCTGCTAATATGCTTTTTAATGCAGCAAAAAGTTGGCTTTCAGACCATGGGATGGAAGCGATGGACGGACCCATCAATTTTGGAGAAAATTTCTTCAATTGGGGATTGCTTGTTGAAAATTTCCGGTCGCAGACTTATGGAATGCAATATCATAAACCATATTACAGAGCGTTGTTTGAAAACTATGGCTTTAAAACATTTTATGAACAGTATAGTTATGCCCTTGATATTACGAATCCTGATCTTCCGGACAGATTTTGGAAAATAGCTGCCTGGGTTGCTAAAAAACCCGGATACAGATATGAACATTTCTCTTTTGCGCAGGAGGAGAAATATATCAACGACTTTATTAATATTCATAAAGCTGCCTGGTCGGGACATAGTAATTATAAGCCTGTGGAATATGATCAAATAAAAGATTTGCTTGATGATGCAAAATTTATATTAGATGAAGAGTTTATCTGGTATGTTTATTATAATGACGAACCCATTGCATTTTATATGATGATACCAGACCTAAATCAGATTTTGAAGAAGTTGAAATCAGGAAAATTAACGCTTCTGAATATTTTGAAGATGTTGTATTATCGTAAGAAAAGAACGATTGACCGATGCAGGGTGATTGTCTTAGGAGTTGTTCCTAAGTATCAGCGATTAGGGGTTGAGTCAGGAATATTTTATCAATTAAAGCAAGTGATGTTACGCAAGCCATGGTACAATGATATGGAGATGAGTTGGATAGCTGATTTTAATCCCCGTATGATTGCATTTTTTAAATCATTTGGTGCTCACAAAACCCATACGCATTTAACGATGCGTTATTTATTTGACCCACAAAAAGAATTCAAGCGGGCTGAAATTGTAAATTAATTTATACTGTTAGGCTTATAATCAAATCATTAAACACAGCCAAAAAATGCGGTTAATACAAGTAAAAGATAAGACATCGCGTAAACTTTTTCATAAAGTTCCGCATATAATATATAAGGATGATCCTAACTGGGCCTGTCCATTAGAAGGAATGATTGAAAATGTTTTTATTCCTGAAAAAAATCCATCATTCAAAAATGGAGAAGCCATTCGATGGGTATTGACAGATAATTCAAATAATCCGGTCGGGCGTATTGCGGCATTTTACAATCAGGAAAAGGCAGTTGTTTTTGATCAACCTACTGGAGGATGTGGTTTTTTTGAATGTATTGACAATCAGGAAGCCGCCGGAATATTATTTGATGCTTCCCGGGATTGGCTGAAATCAAAGGGGATGGAAGCAATGGATGGTCCTGTGAATTTTGGAGAGAATTATATGAATTGGGGTTTGCTGGCTGAAGGTTACCTACCCCAAGGATTTGGGATGCCATATAATCCTCCTTATTATGTACAGTTGTTTGAGAATTATGGATTTCAAATTTACTTCAAGCAATTTAGTTATCATTTGGATGTAACCTTGCCTGAGCTGCCTGATAGATTCTGGAAAGTTGCAGAATGGGTAGCAAAAAAACCTCAATTCAGTTTTAAGCATTTTCAATGGAGTGAGAAGGAGAAGTTTATTGATGATTTTGCAACTGTATATGATAATGCCTGGAAGTTTCATAAACATTTCAGGCCTATTGATAAAGATGATTTAAGAGACTTTATATACAATGCTAAAGCTTTGATAGAGGAAGATTTTATTTGGTTTGCATACCACGAAGATGAGCCAATTGCATTATTTGTTATGATACCTGACTTTAATCAGATACTGGCAAAGTTTAGGGGTAGAATCGGCTTGGCACAAATACCTAAGTTGATGTGGTTAAAATGGAGAAAGACAATTAACCGAACAAGAAGTTTGATCATTGGTATCGTACCAAAATATCAGCGATCAGGAATTGATGCCGCAATGTTTTGGCATTTAAGACCGGTAATGTATCGAAAAAGATGGTATAAAGAAATGGAGCTTTCGTGGGCTGGGGATTTTAATCCTAAAATTGTTGCGCTTTATGAATCGGTAGGTGGAAAACGTATGAAAACACATTATACCATGCGCTATTTATTTGACCGCTCTATACCCTTCAAAAGAGCTCCGATCATATCGGCAGATCCAGTTAAGGAATTAGAAAGAGATAAATGAAAAAGATTTTCCTGCTTTGGTATCTGAAAAACAATATATATCTTTGCAGGCCTGAAAAATGAGTTAGTTACAAATCAATAAATGGATTGTAGTGTTAAATACAACCATTTATAAAAAAAAACAAGAGAAATGAAAAAAGGAATACATCCGGAGGAATATAGAATGGTTGCATTCAGGGATATGTCAAACGGACATACATTCCTGACCCGGTCTACTGTAGATACAAGGGAAACAGTTGAAGTTGACGGAGTGGAATATCCATTATATAAGCTTGAAATCTCTAATACTTCCCATCCGTTTTATACCGGTAAAGTTAAACTGGTGGACACAGCGGGTCGTGTTGATAAGTTTATGAACCGCTATGGGAAGCATATGGAAAAAAGGAAAAAATAAGTCGAAAGACCAATGATTTACCAGCTTCGGAATTTCCGGAGCTTTTTTTTTGTCCGAGTGGGGCTAAATACTGTCTGTTCGTCAGTTTTTCTGAACCAGTTGCCTCTACCAGATGTTTGGAAGGTAGTGGCATAACTATTGCTTTTTATGCTTCTTTATAAATTACAATCATTGATCAGTCAATCTGGCAGAATAAACTAAATAGTATGGGGAAATTTAAGAAATCAGGTTTAAAAGATATGTTTTTTACAGGTATGATGGAGGAAGATTCGGATTATATTCCAATAATAGCTGATGGCGATGATGCTGAGTTAAAAAATCTTGAGGTTCCTGATGTTTTACCTATTTTACCTTTACGCAATACTGTATTGTTTCCGGGTGTTGTGCTACCTATAAATGTGGGGCGTGAAAAGTCGCTCAAACTAATTCAGGATGTTAATAAGGGGAGCAGGCTATTGGGCACAGTTGCTCAAAGAGATTTTACAATTGATGATCCATCAAAAGAGGAACTGTTTACAGTAGGGACTGTGGCAAAAATTTTAAAGATATTAGAAATGCCTGATGGTTCAACTTCTGTTATAATTCAAGGTAAGCGAAGGTATGCTATCCAGGAGTTTATTGCGGAAGAGCCATATTATAAAGCCAGAGTCGAACCATTACAAGACATATCGCCACAGGATGATTCGGAATTTACTGCAATTGTTGGCTCCCTGAAGGATTTATCCATAAAAATTGCTCAGTTCTCAGCGAATGTACCACCTGAAGCAACTTTTGCAGTAAAGAATATTGAAAACTCCACTTTTTTGATCAACTTTATTTGTTCAAATGCTGATATTAATGTAGAAGATAAGCAGAATCTTTTGGAAATCGAACATCTTAAAGAGCGAGGAGTTCAGGCTATAAGCTATCTTGTTAAGGAAGTTCAGATGCTGGAGCTTAAACAGGATATCCAAAGAAAGGTGAAAACGGATATGGATAAGCAGCAGCGGGAATATATGCTTAACCAACAGATGAAAACCATTCAGGATGAATTGGGAGGAAATCCGGTAGAGCAGGAAATAAATGAATTAAAAGAAAAGGCCAGTCATAAGAAATGGAGTGAAGATTTATCGAAATACTTCGAAAAGGAAGTTGATAAGCTACACAGGCTGAACCCTGCAGCCGGTGAATATTCTGTGCAGTTCTCTTATTGTCAAACTTTGATTGAACTGCCATGGAATGAGTTCACGTCCGATAATTTTGATCTTAAACATGCAAAGAAAATTTTAGATGAAGATCATTACGGATTAGAACAGGTGAAGGAACGGATTCTTGAACATCTGGCCGTTCTGAAGTTAAAGCAAGATATGAAGGCACCTATCCTTTGTCTTTATGGGCCTCCCGGTGTAGGTAAAACTTCATTGGGACGTTCTATAGCAAGATCAATAGGGCGCAAATTTGTGAGGATGAGTCTGGGAGGATTACATGATGAATCAGAGATTCGTGGTCACAGGAAAACCTATATTGGTGCGATGCCGGGACGTATTATTCAAAACATTAAAAAAGTTAAAACTTCTAATCCTGTATTTATACTGGATGAAATTGATAAAGTATCCAGGGATTTTCATGGAGATCCGGCTTCAGCATTGCTTGAAGTTCTTGACCCTGAGCAAAACTTTGAGTTTCATGATAATTATGTTGAGGTTGACTATGATCTTTCAAAGGTGCTTTTTATTGCCACTGCCAACACGTTGAATACTATTGCTCCACCATTACGTGACAGGTTGGAGCTGATTGAAGTTAGTGGTTATCTGATGGAAGAAAAAATTGAAATCGCTAAGCGTCATTTAATACCAAAACAACTTGAAGCTCATGGGTTAAAGAAACGTGATGTATTGTTCTCCAAAGCAGTAATCGAACGTATTATTGATGGTTATACACGTGAATCCGGAGTTAGGGAACTGAACAAAAAAATAGCCAAATTAATACGCAGGGTAGCAAAAAAGATTGCCTTTGATGAACCTTATAATAAAAAACTTACTCTTAATGATGTTCATGAGTATCTTGGTGTAACAGAATATACCAAAGAAAGTTATCAGGGGAATGAATTTACAGGAGTTGTTACCGGATTAGCATGGACTGCTGTAGGAGGAGAAATTTTATTTGTTGAAACAAGCTTAAGCAAAGGTAAAGGATCCTTAACTCTTACAGGTAATTTAGGGGATGTTATGAAAGAATCAGCTATGTTGGCCCATGAATATTTAAAGTCTCATGCTGAAGAGTTGAACCTGGAGCCAGAAGTTTTTACTGACTGGAATGTCCACTTGCATGTGCCTGAAGGTGCAATTCCTAAAGATGGGCCATCAGCAGGTGTAACCATGGTTACTTCTATGGCTTCTGCTTTTACTAAAAGGAAGGTGAAAAAAAATCTTGCTATGACAGGTGAAATAACATTGCGTGGTAAAGTGCTGCCGGTAGGTGGTATAAAGGAAAAAATTCTAGCTGCCAAGCGTGCTGGCATAAAAGAGATAATTCTTTCATCAGATAACAAAAAAAATCTTGATGAAATAAAAGAAGAGTATTTAAAGGGTTTGGAATTTCATTTTGTTAATTCTATTATGGATGTCTTAAAGATTTCCCTGATTGAACCAAATTCATAAAAAGAGAGATACAGTTGCTTCAACAATATTTGAGGAAGAGTGTTTAGTTTATGAGATAACTGATCTTTAAGGTACATTAGATTTATATCCGTCAAATGGATCGTATACCATTTTGTTCTGATAGTTATTTTCTCAAAAATTGTAGTGTTAGATTTATTATTAAAAAGCTGAAGTCATGCGTACTGTATTCTTTATCCTATCATTGGTATTTATAATTGGTTGCGAAGCAAATAATAGTAATCGTGAGGATTCATCCAATCAAAGTGCGGCTACATTGCAGGAAGAGGTTCTGCATATTGGTAAAATGCATTGTGAGATGTGTGAAGCTTCAGTTGAAAAAGGACTAAAAAGTGTGGAAGGTGTGGAATTTGTGAATGTAAATCTTGAGGATTCTACGGCCATAATTCGT
>DASRQG010000487.1:0-2758 GCA_035645995.1 Mariniphaga sp.
AAGTAAATTTTAGTATTCAGTGAAGCTTCTTTGAATTGCGGGACAAGGTGATTTTTTACAAATTCCAATTGTTCTTCCCAACCCATAAACAACGATGCAGAATTTCCTCTGTTCAATGGTTCATTTTGAGGAGTAACTGAATAAATATCAATGCCATGTTGCTTAAAAGCATCAATCCATTTTATAAAATAAGTTGCATAGTCGGAATAATATAGCGGATTCAAATGTCCACTGGTCCATGAATTGAAAGGTTGCAGATCCTGGAGATTATTTACCTTCATCCAACGTGGACTTGTCCATGGAGAACCCATTATCTTTACATCCGGATTAATGGTAAGTATTTCCTTCAGAATTGGTATGACGTATTCCGTTTCTTCCGATGTTAATCCAAAATTTTCAATACCGGGTGTGTCGCAGCAGGTATACTCACTTAATGAAAAATCAGAGCACCCTATAGCTATGCGAATATAACTTTGTCCCATACCCTCTGTAGGTGAAAAAGTTTCTTTTAAAAACTTTTCCCGATTTTCAGGAGTCATCTGCATGAGATTATAGCATGTTGAACCGGTAACAGCTGCCCCAAATCCATCCATTGTTTGATATCTCGTTTCAGGATTAAGCTTTATCGTAGTGGGCGACATATTACTTTTTTCACTAAAATCAGTAGCCTGCTTTCTAAAGTCCTGCGAACGGGTATTGGTTGTTACATAGATAGTAACATCTCCCATTTCTGTGTCATTATTATTTTCATCACCTCTGTCATCCTTATTAGAATCTTTACAGAAGGTGAAACTTAACAGGATTATTACAAATAAAACATATTTAAAATTCATTAATATCTTCATCATCTTAAAGTGTTACTTTTTCTATATGTACTGTATTTTCATTAAGGTTTATAGTAAACCGGTAAAAAGCGGATTCAATAACGGGGTCTTCTTCTCCATTTGGAATTACCCAATCATTATCACCTGTCACAATCTGTTCACCTGTAAAAGTAAAATCACCGGCTTTCTTTTCATTCCCCCATCCTGTATTTTCGAAAGGCTTGAATCCTGCATAATGGTCATCCTCAGCAGGGGTATAGAATGTACCTTGATATACACCCTCTTCAACCTTGCGAAGTAAAACATAATTCATAACATGTCCGAATCCCCAATCTGTATGTGTCCGTTTATGGCCAGGGTAAACCGCATTGATTTCTTCAGAGGTTATTTTTGTAGGATAACCTAATCCCCAACCGCTAATAAGAAGATAATCGGGATAAGAAGGATTGTCGACACCAACAAAAATGTTTTTACGTACAGGATTATAATATATTGTGTATTCACCTGTTTCTCCCAAGAAAGTTATTGTGTTTCCGTCTCTTTCAAAAAAATCAGGATTATAGATATTCTGTTCTTCGGCAAGCTTACCAAATAATAAGTAAGATTTTCCTTTTTCCAGGGTACGCTTAAGGGTACGGAAATTTTCACCATTAATGTCTTCTTCATCAAAAGCACTTAATGCGAGATCTGCTTCACCCAGGTTGCTTCCTGTAGTGGATATTTGAAAACTATGGCTGTCGAAAATAAATTCCCGTGTATAATCAGCATCAGGGGTATAAATGAACGCTGATTCTCCGGTCTCGTCTATCATTGAAAGTTTCCCGTTTACATTGCCAAATACAGCACCACTATAATCAATGGTGTTTTCATCAGTGAGTTTTTCAGCTATTTTATATCTGAAGTTAGGATCCAATGTAAGATTTGAGTTAATAAAAGAATTCGTTGCCCCCGATTGAGCTTCTAATATATTTATTGCCCCATCTTCAGTTACAAGGTACAATTGATTATATGCCGGACGGCTGCCTTTTAATCCTGTCACTTCATACATTGCAGAACCTTTCAGGACATTTGTAGCCTTTAGATTTAATGTTACATCCGCATTGTCATCCTGATTGTTCAATAAAGGAACAAAGATAGAATGTGCAACTACGAAATCATCTCCGACCAAGGCTACTTCACCCGAGGTAATCACTCTGCTGCCTGAAACTACTTCATAGTTTAAGGTAGTTAGCATGGTAGCCGGATCGGTAATTCTGGCATGTAAAGAAATTGAATCACCAAAAGTGAAGTTGACAGGATCTACAGTAACAGATTCAAAAACCGGTTCTGATTCTTTGCGTGGGCCATACTCATCTTCACAAGCGGTAATCGCAAAAATCAGGAATCCTGCTAATATGAAAAATTTATAAATCGTGTTCATAGTTTTTTATTTAAAACATTATACATTAAAAACTAGTAACCAGGATTTTGAACCAGATTTGGGTTCTGGTCAATAACATCTTGTGGAATTGGCAGAATGTAGGATAATTGAGTGTAAGGATAAACCATGTCAGGCCGGCCTTCATCTTTATCAAATACTGCATTCATTACTTCCTCCACCTTTTCAAGGCGAACCAGGTCAAACCACCGTTGTCCTTCAAACGCAAGTTCAAGCCGTCTTTCTTTAAGGTAAGCTTGTAATATGGCTTCCCTGTTTGATGAAGCAGAGGCTGGAAGGTTGTTCAAACCTGCCCTCCTGCGGGTTTGGTTAATGATTTCTGCTGCTCCGTTATAATCACCTTTTTCTATTAGGGCTTCAGCTTTTAATAGAAGTATGTCGGCATAACGCAACTTAATAATACTGTTATAACCACTACGTGTTTTGTACATGAATGGATAATTATCGGCCGGATAATAAACGTTCCAGTCGGCTTCATAGAAAACAATAGATTCTT
>DASRQG010000488.1:0-4096 GCA_035645995.1 Mariniphaga sp.
AGGTAAAGCAGAAACGACACGTGCCTGATCGAGCCAATCTTCATAAGTCTCTCCCGGTAAGCCCAGAATAAAATGGGCGCATGTATTAATATCTCTTTGATTGGCTTGTTGCAGGGCAAGTAAAGAATCTTCAAAAGTATGACCACGGTTCATTTTTTCAAGTGATTGGTCAATATGTGATTCTAATCCAAATTCAACCATAACATATACTTTCTTACTTAACTCAGCCAGATAATCCATTATTTCTTCATTCACAGCATCAGGCCGGGTTGAAATTACTAATCCCACTATTTTAGGATGTTGCAAGGCTTCCTCATATAAAGCTTTGAGATTATTAAGAGGAGCCCAGGTACTGGTATATGCTTGAAAATATGCAAGGTAACGCATGGACGAATACTTTTTTTCGAAGAATGTTATTCCTTCCTCCACTTGTGTTGAGATACTGGTACCAAGATTACAGTAGCTGGGTTTAAATGTTGTATTGTTGCAGTAGGTACATCCACCTCTTCCTTTAGTGCCGTCCCTGTTGGGGCAGCTAAAGCCGGCATCTATTGATACTTTCTGCACTCGTTCAGAAAATATTGATTTAAAATAACCTGAAAAGTCATTGTAGCGTTTGTTGGTTGGCCACTTATTATTTTCGTACATGTGTATTTGTCAAATATGACTGCAAATCTATAAAAATTAGAGATGTTATTGAGTTTGTAAAACTATCAATTGAATTTATAGTACTCAATAAATTACATAAGTTAAACATTTATCTATTATTCTTTTTATTTATAATAAATTGATTAAAAAGAATTAATTAAAATTGAATTGATGAGATAATTCAAATCTTATTTCTATTTTTATTTCAATAATCTAAAACAATACATATGTTTTCTCAAAAAGATGAAGCACAGATTAGAGAAAGGGGGAGTAGCCTTGATGTTGTAAAACAGCAAGTTGAAAACTTTATCAAGGGTTTTCCGTACCTGGAAGTAGAGGATGCAGCTACAGTGGGCAAGGGAATAATAAGTATTGATGCTGAAGCAGTAACCGAATACGGAAGATTTTACCAGGAACAAATTCAAAAGGGAATAATTCCATTAAAGTTTGTCCCTGCTTCGGGAGCTGCAAGTAGAATGTTCAAAGATCTGTTTGAAGCGTTGCAACAATGTGATGAATCTGATAATCCGACAATTGAATTAGTGAAAAATGCCAAAGCTCGTGAGTTCCTTATTAATAAAGAAAAATTCGCCTTTTTTAATGATCTTAATAATAAATTGGAGGAGCTTAATGCGGAGAAAATATGTTACAACTGGATATTTTACTTGTTAAGTGATAAGGGATTAAATTATGGGAATTTACCAAAGGGGTTATTAAAGTTTCATAAATATGATAATTTTGAAAGAACTCCTTTTGAAGAGCACCTGGCAGAAGGTAGTTTATATGCCAGGGATGGACAGGGTGTTTCGAGGATTCATTTTACAGTTTCGCCTGAGCATAGAGAATTATTCGAATCCCTTTTGGCTAATGTTCTGGAATCCTACCAATTAACAACTGGTGCAACATTTGAAGTTACCTTCAGCGAGCAAAAACCATCTACCGATATGATAGCGGTTGATTTAGATAACAATCCATTCAGGGAGGAGGATGGCAGTATATTGTTCCGGCCCGGAGGACACGGAGCTTTAATTGAAAATCTTAATGACCTGGACGCTGATGTTGTGTTTATTAAAAACATTGACAATGTTGTTCCTGATCGGTTGAAGCAAATTACGGTGGATTATAAAAAAGCACTGGCAGGAATATTATTAAAATATCAGCAAAAAGTATTTAGTTATCAAAAGATATTGAACGAAAGACACCCTTCAGCCCTTGAAAGTGGATTTCTTGCTGAGGCAGCAAATTTTCTTGAAAATGCCTTGAATACAATGCCTGCTGAAGAGCAATACTATACTGAGAAAGAAGATTTATATCATTATTTAAAAGAAAAATATAACCGCCCTGTCAGAGTTTGCGGGATGGTGAAAAATGAAGGTGAACCCGGAGGTGGCCCCTTTTGGGCATTAAACCCTGATTATACTATTTCCTTACAGATTGTAGAAAGTTCACAAATAGATACTGACAGCATGCAGCAACAGAAATTACTGCAACACTCAACACACTTTAATCCTGTCGACTTAGTTTGTGGATTAAAAAACTATAAAGGCGAAAAATTTGATTTGAGAAAATATACGGATCCTGCAACAGGTTTTATTTCAAAGAAATCAAAAGATGGTAAGGAGCTTAAGGCACAGGAGCTTCCCGGCTTATGGAATGGTGCAATGAGTAACTGGATTACTTTATTTGTAGAAGTTCCAATTGATACATTTAATCCTGTGAAAACAGTAATTGATTTATTAAGAGAACAGCACCTTTAACTAAATTAAATTATTTATATCAATTTGATTTGTTAATTTCGCTGCGTTATATGTGGAGGTTTAATGGGAAAAAAAGATAAGAAGCATTTAAGTGAAGGAGAAACCAAGGAGGTGCTTTCCCGCTTTAGGAAATCACTAGCATTAGGCAGGAGAAGCTACTTTGATGTTTCTGAATTTGAAGATATAATAGATTATTTGCTGGATGATGGTGAGATAAATACTGCTGAGATAGCTGTACGACAAGGAATGCAAATTCATCCGGGAGCAGTACCTCTTCTATTGAAATATGCACAAGTGCTTGTAAATCTTGAAAAATATACTGAAGCCATGGAATATATCAACATGGTGGAACCAGTAGAGGCTACAAATCCTGATTTACACGTGCTTAAAGGTTTAGTGTGGTTGTTGTTGGACCAAGAACATGAAGCTGAAGTTTCATTTAATACTGCTGTTTCTGATTTAGATTCGGAAGATGATGAAACCTATTATCAAATTGGATCAGCATATATTCAGGCGGGAGATATTGAAAAAGCAACTTCATATTTTGAGAAAGCTCTGGATCTTAATCCTGAGAATGAATTTGCCCTTAACGATTTATGTTTTTTTAGCGATCAGGAAGGTGGTTTCCATAAAAGTATTGAATACTATAATAAGTACCTCGATCATAATCCTTATAACTTTTCTATTTGGTATAACCTGGGGATTTCCTATAGCAGAGCAGGTGAATTTGAAAAAGCAATTGAAGCTTATGAATATGCAATTGCAATTAATGAAGATTTTAGTCCCTCCTTGTACTACATTGGTAATGCATATGTAAATACCGGCAATTTCAAAAAGGCACTTGATAGTTATTTCGAATATCTGGAGCACGATCCTGCTAATGATGACGTTTACAGTAGTATGGGTGATTGCTATGCACAACTTGAAGAATATATATCAGCAGAAGAATATTACCGTAAAGCATTGGATATAAATCCTGAAAATGATGCTGCACTTTTTGGAATAGGTATTTTAAGACGAATTTTTTATCGTTGGAAACAAAGCCTGACTTATATTAGGAAAGCTATCAGGATAGACCCTTCAAATGCAGGGTATTGGATTGCGCTTGCAAAGATATATGTTGATAATAATAAACCAAAGAAAGCTGAAGAAGCGCTTACATCGTCTATGGAAATTCAGGAAGACAATCCGGAATTATGGATAGAATGGACTGAATTCCATATGAAATATTATGGTTTTGAAAAAGCATTAGAAACGCTTCAGAGAGGTATGGAAATATGCAACGATTATATGCTCAATTACCAAATGGTTATCCTGTATCTCGAGAATGGATTTTATAATGAAGGATATGAATGGTTTCAAAAGGCAATATCTGCCCATTATGAGAGCATTGATTATTTTCTGGAAGCCTTTCCTGAAGCAATAAATGATGAATTCTTAAATAAAATTATTGCGGATTTTAAGAGTAAGGATTCGATCTAAACTCAGTTTTCTTTTAATTCCAGGAACCACAATAAGGAAATTAACCCTGCTGGAATAATACCTTCTGTATGGGAATATCCTGCTATAGTAATCAGTTCAAGCATGTTGTTATCTGTTCCGGAATTAATAAAATCCTGATACATTGCATCCGATATTTCCAAAGGAACTAGTTCATCATCAGCACTGTGGATAAGACGGGTTGGTGTTGA